>VGRB01000721.1 GCA_016875475.1 Deltaproteobacteria bacterium | reverse complement strand
GCGCGAGGTCGATCGTGGACGAGGTCGCGTGGCTCGACGCCGGGGGGAAGGCGGCCGGGTCGATCGTGGACGAGGTCGCGTGGCTCGACGCCGGGGGGAAGGCGATCAAGTCGATCGCGCGTGCCAAGGACGGCGCGCAGCTCCAGGCCCGCGTGCGGGTCGTCTCCGGGCTGCCCCTCGCCGGCACCGTGCGCGTCGTGGTGCGCAAGGACGCGCCGGGACTGGCGCAGGCCGGCGACGCGGCGCTCGCCGAGGGGTCCGTCGAGGTGGACATCGATCCGCAGGCGTACGTGGTCGAGCCCCGCACGAGCCTGACGGTACCGTTCGTCGCGGACATGGCCGGGGCCCAGGGCTTCTACGTGGACGTGCTGTTCGGCGACGAGGCGCGGCCCGCGTTCACCACGTCGTGGGACCTGCCGTGGACCGTGCCCGACCTGGACGTGGACGCGCCGCGCTACACCGCCAACTTCGGGACCTGCGGCAGTACCTCGGGTCGCTCCCGATCACGGGGGCGGACCCGGGCCCGGGGGCGCTCCTCGTCAAGGTCCGAGCGTTCCCCGGCGGGTGGGACGCGGCCGGCACGCAGGTCTGGCTCATGGAGGGCGGGCCCAAGGTGGTTGCCGGCACCAACGGCGTCGCGTTGCTCGACGGCGTCGACGCGGGGACGTGGCAGGTCGCGGTGTCGGCACCGGGATGCGCTTGGCGCCTCCCGATCGCGACGGACCTGGGTCCACTCCGGACGAAGTGGGCAACGATCGCGCTGAAGCCGTCCCTCGTCCGGCTCCCCCCGCACGTGTACCGCGTCTACCCGCGGATCCACGCGCCGCAGGCGTCACCTCCCCCCGGCCTCCCCCGTCATGGGCACGAAGCGCACGGCCTCGATCGTGCGCCGGGTCACGGTCCCGTCCGCGGCCTTGTCCAGGCGGACCAGCCACTGCTCGCCGGTGCCCACGGGCAGGACCAGGATCCCCCCTGGCACGAGCTGGTCCACGAGCGGCCGGGGCACGTGGGACGGCGCCGCGGTCGCCATGATGCGGTCGAAAGGCGCGGCCTCGGGCCACCCGCGGTACCCGTCGCCGCAGCGGACGTTCACGCGGCCGTGCCCGTTGGCCACCAGGTCGCGCCTCGCGCGCTCGCACAGGGGCTCGACGATCTCGATGGTGAAGACCTCGGCGCCCAGCCTGTCCAGGACAGCGGCCTGGTAGCCGGACCCGGTGCCGATCTCCAGGACGCGCGCCCCGGGCTTCACGTCCAGGGCCGCTGTCATCAGTGCCACTATGAAGGGCTGCGAGATGGTCTGGCCGTGCCCGATCGGCAGCGGGTGGTCCGCGTACGCCAGGGCCCGCACGTCCTCGGGCACGTAGGCGTGCCGCGGCTCCGCGCGCATCGCGTCCAGCACGGCCTGGTCATGGACTCCGCGGCTCTCGATCTGCGTCGCCACCATGCGCGCCCGCGCCTTCCGGGAGGCGTCCGTGTCAGCCGGGGCCGCTCCGGCTCCGGCCGCGCGGGG
>VGRB01000720.1 GCA_016875475.1 Deltaproteobacteria bacterium | reverse complement strand
GGGGTCCCGGAGCGAGTGGTCGCGCGGCAACCCCCGTCCCGGCTCCCGACCCGCGAACCGAGTATCGAACGCACGCGAGCCGGGGTCAATCGGCGGGACCTTCGCTCCCGGGCACCGCGGGCCCGGCCGCCGGGCGCTTCGGTGATCAATCCTCCACATGGGCTGTAGAAAAGTCCACAGGTCGAACCGTGTCTGCACCGGGCACCGGAGTGGCGGCTCGCGCGCAATGCTGCGGCGTGCCGGGGGAATCACGCCAGGCAGGCGGCGTGGCACACGCGATGCTGCTTGCGGGACCGAGGGCGGGCCGCGGGTCGCGAGTCCGGCGGCAGTCCGGCGGAATCCTGGAGGGCTCATGGGAGGTTCGGTTCGTCGGATCCTGGGGCCTGCGGCGGCGGCGCTGGCGCTCCTGGTCTCCGTTCCCGGTCCCGTTCGCGGGCAGGAGCCGCCGGACGGCGCTTCACGTGCGGGCGGCAGCGGGGAGGGCGACGCGCCGCCCGTCGAGGACCTGGTCCGCGAGGCGCTCGCGCGGTCGCCTTCGGTCGCGGCGGTTCGGGCACGCGTCGAGGCCGCGCGGCAGATGGTCGATCCGGCCGGCGCGCCCCCGGACCCGATGCTCGAGGTCATGTACCGGAACGTCGGAGCGCCGTGGGACCCGATGCGCCCGATGACCATGGGCGAGGTGCAGTACACGCAGCCGCTCCCCTGGCCGGGGAAGCGCGGCTCGCGCAGGGCAGCCGCCTCCGCCGAGGCCGAGATGCGCGTCGCGGAAGGCGACGACGTGCGCCGGACGCTCGTGATGCAGGTCCGGTCGGCCTACGCGCGCGTCTACGTGGTGGACCGCGAGCTGGAGTCCCTGGCCGCGGCCCGCGAACTGCTGGCCGTGCTGTCCGCGGTCGCGCAGGACCCGCTACGCCACGGGCAGGGCGAGCAGGAGGCGATCGTCAAGGCGCAGATCGAGTCGTCCCGGCTCGAGGAGCGGGCGACCGACCTCGATGCGCAACGCGCCGCCCTGGTCGCGGTCGTCAACCGGCTCCTGGATCGGCCCGCGGGGTCGTCGCTCGGCCGCGTGGCCGCGCTTCCCGTCCCGGAAGCGCCGGAGGCGCCCGAGGACGTCCGGAAGCACGCCATCGGCCGGTCCCCGGAGATCGCGATGCGGTCCGCAACGGTCCGCGCGGCCGGGGAGCGCCTGGCCGCGGCCCGGCTGGAGTCGCGCCCGAACTTCCTGGTCGGGATCGGGGGAGGCTCGACCCTCGACCCGGCCGCGGTCGTCACGCTGCGGCTCGGGCTCGAACTGCCGATCTGGAACAGGCAGAGGGCCGAGCCGATGGTCGCGCAGGCCCGGGCCGACCTCACCGCCGCCGAGGAGGACCTGCGGGCCGCGGAGGCGCGGGCGCGCACCGATGCCGAGCGGCTCGTCGCGCAGTGGCGCCGCGACCAGGCGCAGATCGTCCGGTACCGCGAGGCCATCGTCCCGCAGTCCGCCGTGGCGATCGACGCCGCGCGCGCGTCGTCGT
>VGRB01000719.1 GCA_016875475.1 Deltaproteobacteria bacterium | reverse complement strand
TGCGGCTTGCGCTCGGCCGCGTGCAGCTTACGCTCGGCTGCGTGCGGCTTGCGCTCGGCCGCGTGCAGCTTACGCTCGGCCGCTTGCGGCTTGCGCTCGGCACCGTGCGGCTTGCGCTCGGCCGCGGCGTTCGGGAGCGCCACGCGCGACCGTGTCCGCGGTCGGACGCACCTCGCGTCCGCGGCGGGGAACGGCAGACGACTACCCCGACTCCTCGGCAAGGAGCTTGCGGGCCAGCGCGGAGATCGTCGGACGGACCGTGCCCGGCCGCGCCAGCACGCGCCAGTCGTTCACCCCGAGCCGGGGCACCAGGCGGGCCGCGACCTCGACGGGAGTCGCGGGGTTTCGCACAAGGTTCATCAGGACCTGCCGCGACGCGGTCCACGTGCGGTTGTGGGCGATCATGTCGATCGCCTCGCGCGACAGGCCGGGGTGGGCCGAGTACTCGACCACTTCCTCGAGCTGGATCTGCGGATTCGAGATCACGGACACGTGGACCGACTTGTTGAGGTCCCGGATCAGGAGGCGGCGCATCGTCCTGTGGCCGTGCCGCGCAAGCTTGTGCTTCTCCGGGAGCGGCAGGTCCCTGACACGGGCGTACGCATCCGACTCCTCCCCTTCCAGCCCGGTCAGGACGGCCTTCTCGATCTCGCCATCAACGTCGGTCACCGCGGCCGGGCCGGCTCCGGGCCCGGCGGCCGCGGGGGCGGCAGCCCACGACACGCGGGGTGTCGAGGTGGCCGGGTGAGGCGCACCGGGCGATGGCTCCGGCGCGGCCGGAGGCACCTTCACCCCCGCCTCCGCCAGCCTCTCGTCGAGGATCCCCGCGCCCACCTCGGCGAGGTCCACCGGGAGCCCCTCCAGCAGGTGGTCCACGCTCACGTTCGGTGACGGCACCGGAGGCTTCGCGGGCTGCGCGCCCGAGACGGCCGGCCTCGGCGGCAGAGTGACCGGGCGAACGGCAGACTGCTGCGGCGGCGGCGCGGCCCTCACGGCAGCCGGCGGGGGCTGGGACGTCGCCCGCACGGCGGGCACCGGCGGCACCGGCGTTCCCCGGACCGCGGGCTGGGCCGGCTGCGGCGGCTGCGGCGTCGCACGAACGGCAGGCGCCGGCGACTGGGCCGTCGTCCTCGATGCGGGCTGGGGCTGCGGCGGCACCGGCGCCCCCGGAATCGCGGGCGGCCCCCCCTGCCCCGCCGGCATCCGCGGCGTGCCCTGCGGCGGGGTCGGCACGTTCCTGAACGTGCTCCGCGGGGCAGGCGTGGTCGGGATCGACGGCTGGTTCCCGGTGATCGTCCGCGGCGGCACGACCCCGCCCCCGCTGGTCGCGATGATCGCGAGCCGGGCCAGGGTCGGCGGCTCGATCGGCTGCGAGAGCTGGACCAGGAACGACGACGGGCTCATCTGGTAGATGATCTGGCCGCCGTGGGTGAGCACGGTGCCGTCCGGCAGCATCAGGCGCAGGCCAACGACCCTGAGCAGGCCGGGACACGCCGCCCCCTCGACCAGGCAGACGTTC
>VGRB01000718.1 GCA_016875475.1 Deltaproteobacteria bacterium | reverse complement strand
GGCGTTACGCGCGACGATCCCCGCCGGGATCGGGCTGAACCGAGGGCTTCAGCGGGCCGGGGGCATGTGATCTCCGTGGGTTGCGGCAGGCGACCTGACTCTTTTGGCGTGCACCGGCCGCCGATCTCCCTGTCTGATTCTTCTCGAAACGATCGCGCGACGAGCGGACGTCCCGAGCCCGCCCCGAATCAGTCCCCGAATCGCGGCACCCGCGCGTGGCAGTAAGGCTCCGTGCCCTTCTTCGCGTACCAGTCCTGGTGGTACCCCTCGGCGAGCCAGAAGCGCGGGGGGGCGCCGGCAGGCTCGACACGCGTGGCGACCTTCAGCCCGCGGTCGCGCAGACGGGAAACCAGACGCTCGGCGACCGCCCGCTGCTCGTCGTCCGCGTGGAAGACGACGCTCCGGTACTGCGTGCCCACGTCGGGCCCCTGGCGATCCACCTGCGTGGGGTCGTGGATCTCGAAGAACCGCTTCGCGAGCTGCTCGTACGTCACCTTCGAGGGGTCGTACGTCACGCGCACGGTCTCGGCGTGGCCCGTGCGGCCGGTCAAGACCTGGTCGTACGAAGGGGATTCCAAACGGCCGCCCATGTAACCCGACTCGGCCGCGATCACGCCCGGCAGCCCGTCGAAGAAGTGCTCGACGCCCCAGAAGCACCCACCCGCGAAGAACGCCTCGCGGGCCCCCCCGGGGAGTGCCTCCGGGGCGTCTCGGCCCCCCGTCCCGGTCTTCCCGTCGCCCGCGGCGGTTGCGGCGGCTGCGGCCGGATCGAACTCCATGGATACCGAGTTCACGCAGTGGCGCGTGTCCTTCTCCGTGAAGCCCTCGCCGCGGAACACGTGGCCGAGATGCCCCCCGCAGCGCGCACACACGATCTCGGTCCGCACGCCGTCGGCGTCGGGCGCCTCGCGGACCGCGCCGGGCAGCGCGTCGTCGAAGCTCGGCCAGCCGCAGCCGGACTCGAACTTCGCGGAGGACGGGAACAGCGGCGCGCCGCACCGCCTGCACGTGTACGTCCCGGTCTCGCGATGCTCGACGAACCTCCCGGTGAAGGGCCGCTCCGTGCCCTTGCGCAGGATCACGCGCTCCTCTTCCGGGGTCAGCGGGCGCCGGGTCGGCGAAGTCGGCATCGTCTCCTCCCCTCCTCGCGGCGGATCGCGCCCGCCCCGCCCGGCGGCGACGAGGGCCGCGGCCGCCACCGGGATCGCAATCGCAGCCAGGAGGGGGGGCCCGCGCACGGGTCGCCTCGGCATACGCACCGCAAGAGGATTGGCACGGGCAGGCCGCGGCGCAAGGCATGGAAGCCGCGGCGCTACTGCTTCCGGACCAGCGCGGCGGACCAGGTGCCGACGACGTGGCCCTTCCCGGGCCGGCCGTGGACCGAGTTGAACTCGGACTCGGACAGGAATGCGGGCTCGGGAGCCATCTTGCTGCCGTTCCACGTCTTCAAGCCGCCCGCGTTCAGGAGCAGCACGGATGTGGAAGACACGCCCCACAGGCGCCCGTAGTCGTTCGCGAAGCCCGG
>VGRB01000717.1 GCA_016875475.1 Deltaproteobacteria bacterium | reverse complement strand
CCCCCCTGGCCCGTGTCCTGGACCGCCACCTCGACGCCGTTCCCGCGGAACTCGGTCCCGAGCGCGCGGCTCATCTCCGCCGCGGACACGTTCCGCGAGGTCACGGTCAGCACGCCGCCGGTCGCCATCGCCTCGACCGCGTTCACGCACAGGTTGAACAGGACCTGCTCGACCTGTCCCCGGTCCGCGACCACCGCCCAGACGTGCCGGCCGAGGTCGAACCGCAGGCCGACCATGCCGTGGACCAGCGGCACGAGCATCGGCTGGAGCCCTTGCACCAGGGCGTTCAGGTCCAGCGGGACTGGCTTCAACGGCTGGCGGCGGCTGAACGCCAGGATCTTCCGCGTCAGCTCCGCGCCGCGCTCGGCCACGGCCCGGATCTGCACGAACGGGTCCTGCAGGTCCGCCATGGACTCGGCCCGCTGCTCGCCGAGCTGCGCGTAGCCGATGATCCCGGCCAGGATGTTGTTGAAGTCGTGCGCGATCCCCGCGGCCAGCCCGCCGAGCGACTCGAGACGCTGACTCTCGCGGAGCTGCGACTCCGCCCGCTCCCGGTCCGTGACGTCCACCAGGATCTCGAGCACGCCCGGCTCGCAATCGCGGGCAGGGTAGGGCACGGCGTGGATGTCGAACACCTTGTCGGTCTTCGGGGATCGCCACGCGGCTCGCCGGGGCGTCTCGCCATCGACGACCTGGTCCATCGGGCAGTTGTCGCAGGCCTGCAGTCCGCCGTGCAGCGCCATGTAACAGGAGCAACCCTCGACCGCGGCGCCGAACGTCTCCCGGTGGACGCGGTTCTGGAACATGACGCGCTGGCGCCGATCGATGAGCCAGATCGCGAGCGGCATGGCGTCAACGAGGCCGCGGAACCGGCGCTCCTGCTCCTCGAGTCGCGAGAACGCGAGGTGCCGCTCGGTCACGTCGCGCGAGATGCAGATCGTCCCGAGCACCCGGCTGCCGGAGTCGCGGTACGGGATCCGCCGGACCGAGAACCACCGCCGCGTCACGCCGGCGCCCAGCGGCTCCTCGGTCTCGACCGGCTGGCCCGTCAGCAGGGCCCTGCGCGACGCCGCCTCGGCCGTCACGGCCTCGGAACCCGGGAAGACCTCCCCGGGCATCCGGCCCAGCAACGAGGAGACCGGCACCCCCACCGCCGCCGAGTACGCCTCGTTCGCGGTGATGAACCTCCCCTCGCGGTCGTGCAGGCACACGAGGTCCCCGGTGCCCTCCAGCAGGGCGTCGAGGATCGCCGTCATGCCGCGAAGACGACCCGAAGTCGCGCTCAATGACCCCCCGGCCCGCCGGTGACGCGACTATTCTGTCGCCACCCCCGACGGGTGTCAATCGCGAGACGCGCTCGAACCAGTCGCCGCTCCGCCGAATGCTCGTCGAGGCCAGCCTGCCGGACGGGTACGGGGGAGGCTACGGCCGCCAGACGTGGGTTTCGACGGGGGACTGGTGCCAGTCGCGGCTGGTTGCGCCCTGGGACTCGGCCCAGGTCCCGAACGCGGGGTACGCGTCGAGGACG
>VGRB01000716.1 GCA_016875475.1 Deltaproteobacteria bacterium | reverse complement strand
GGGGGGTGGCCCGCGCCCCGCATCGCGGGGCGGCGGGCAGGGGGGCGAGCCGCGCCCCCCTCCGATCGATGCCCCTGGCGCCTGCAGGGTGGGGAAGGCGGGGTGCGCGTCTCGACGGGTGTCGTTCGGGACCGCCTGCCGTGCGGGCCGGGCGACAGCGCGGGGAACTCCTGACGAGCGGTCCGCGCCGAGGCGCGGCGCGCTCGGCGGCCGCAAGGCGGCCGCGCAAGGGGGGTGGCCCGCGCCCCGCATCGCGGGGCGGCGGGCAGGGGGGCGAGCCGCGCCCCCCTCCGATCGATGCCCCTGGGGCCTGCCGGGTCGGGAAGGTGGGGTACGCATCTCGACGGGTGTCGTAGACAAGGAATTCCGGGGGCTTCTGCTATCTGGCCGGCCGAGCCTCGAACGTCCTCGCGGCCTTCATCGCCGCATTCAGGGACTCGATCGACTTCAGGTACTCGTAGTGGAGCTGCTGCACGTCGGCCGGGTCGGGCACCAGCGAGAACCGGCCGTCGCCCCCGCGCACGAACTCGAGCGTCGCGCCCGACACGGTCGTAACGACGAAGTGCCCGCTCCCCTCGGGCTTCTCCTCGATCCGCTTCAGGCGGGACGACATCTTCTCCTGGAGGTTCGCCGCGACCTTGCCGGTGGCTCCCACCCGCGCGCCGAACCAGTGCGCCGGGTCGGGGGCGCGTCTCACCGCCTCGGGGCCCAGCTCCTGGAGCGCCTGCTGCTTCAGCGCCGGCGGGTAGGACCGCTCGATCACCTCGCCGGCTCGGCGCACGTTCGCGTGCGTCTCGTCGATCTTGTCGCGGATGTCGCGAACGAGCATCGGGTAGAGGGCCTGGTAGTCGCCCTTGTCCGCGACCGCGACGAACGCCGCGAACGCGCCCTTCACCGTGGTCAGGTCCGGGACGTCGCTGCGCGTCGCGCGGTGGGCCGCGAACGCCCCCGCCATGACGACGACGACCCCGACCGCGACCCCCGCGGCCACGGGCCACCGGCGCTGCTGCCTCCGGGACGATGCGGAACGGGCCATGCGTCTCCCTGCCGGTCGCGAACCGAGGGCCTACGGGGTCGCGTCCTCCTCCGTCTCCGTGGTCGCATCCTGCGGCGTGATCGTCGCCGGGCCGCCGCCCGTGATGGCGGAGTTCTCGAAGTACTGCTGGCACCTGGCCAGGGTGTCGGCCTTCGTCGCCCCCGGCTTTGCCTTCGTTCCGCCCACCGCCCAGTACTGGCAGTAGTAGGGGATGAACGGCGCCTCGTCGGCCTCCCGGGAGCACCCGGCGGACAGGGCGAGCGCGACCGCCGCCGCAAGCAACGCGTTCGTCTTCCTCATGGGCGGGCCTCCGTACCCATCCCGAATTGTAGACGCGCGCCGGAGGCGATCCAAGAAAACGTCCTGACGAGCGGTCCGCGCTGAGGCGCGGCGCGCTCGGCGGCCGCAAGGCGGCCGCGCAAGGGGGGTGGCCCGCGCCCCGCATCGCGGGGCGGCGGGCAGGGGGGCGAGCCGCGCCCCCCTCCGATCGATGCCCCTGGGGC
>VGRB01000715.1 GCA_016875475.1 Deltaproteobacteria bacterium | reverse complement strand
CGCGACAAAGAGGACGCGTTTCCCGGCGGCGAGGGCGTTGGCGATCATATTGGTAATCGTCTGCGACTTCCCGGTGCCCGGCGGTCCCTCGAGCACGAACGAAGCGCCCTTGGCGGCGGCCACGATGGCCTCGAGCTGGGTGCCGTCGCAGGGGATCGGACAGAAGACCGGTTCATCGTCGAGCGTCGCGAGGTCGGGGAGCGGGACCGGCCGCTGGAAGGGCTGCCCGGGACGCTCCACCAGATGACGGACGACCGGGTTCTCGAGGAAACGCGCCCAGTGATCGTCCAGGTCCCTCCACATCCGATACTTACCGAACTGCAACAGGGCGATCGCCGCGTCGTCATCGACTCGCATATCGAGCTGGTCCCGGGCGATCGCGGCGCGGAGCCCATCGAGGGCCCGCACGACGTCGACTCCACTCGCGTCCTCCGTAAGCCGCTCGAGCTCCGGCACCTGCAGGCGGAAGACCTGCCGCAGCTTCTCGAGCAGGACGAAGTTGTGCACGGTGCCGCCGACGGGGTCCGCGCGGAGCTCCATCGGCTTGCCCCTCGGCCCATCGCGTGCAGTCGCACCGGTAGGAGCAGGATCGGCGAGCGTACCGCCTTGCCCTTGGCCGGGTCCGTCCAGTGCAGTGAACCGAGGGTGAGATGGAGCATGTTCGTGCCTCCCTCCTCTTCCGCAAGCCGCGCCTTCTCGCGCAGGCTCCGGAGCCGACGGGCGATCGCATCCTCGCTGGCGTCGACATGGAGGACCCGTTCCTTGGTGAGCCACTCCCGACGGAGGTCGGCGGAGATATCCGCGACACCTCGCGCACCCCGTTCCCGATGGATCTGCGTCAGCTGGTCGTGGGCAAACAGCTTCAACGCATGCCCCCCCATCAGGATGTCTTCAAGGATGGGGAGCGAATCGGTGGGAACCAACACCGAGAGCCCCGATCGCTTCGTGCTGAGGTTCAGGAGCGGATTCCGCAGGGAGAGGTCGAGGAGACTGCGCTTCCATTGTTGGATCCGCGGCGGTGCGGCGGCGCGGTCCCGTGGAGTCGCGACGACGGGCTGGACGGTGGTGACCACCACCGGCGCGGCCTGGACGACCTTCTCCTCGACGATGACGGTCACCTGCCCATCCCGGAGGACCCGGGCCGGCAGGGGCAGGACCCCGTTGCGTCGTGCGGCACGGATATCCACGACGGCGCGGAAGCGCTCCGCGTCGTGCCAGTGCGCGCGGCCGGCGGCGACCGCCTGTTCGAAGTCGATGTCTGTGCCCGAGGTGTAGGCGACGGTCTCGACCGTGACGAGCTTGCCGGCATCGAGGACGTTCAACGCGGGGTTCAGCTTCCGCATCGACGGATCACGGAACCCGATGTCGCCGTCGAGGAAGACGCCGGCGAACGCGTGACCCTGGATGAGACACAGGACGGGGTTGAGACCCACCTGCTCCAGACACGCGGCGTAGGTACAGGCGAGGTCGAGGCAGGTGCCCAGTCGGTCCTCGATGACCTGTGCCGGCGTCCGGATCTTCTGCCCGCTGTTCTCAAAGGAGGC
>VGRB01000714.1 GCA_016875475.1 Deltaproteobacteria bacterium | reverse complement strand
GATCGTCGGCGGGCTTCCACGCGGTGCAGCCCGCGGTCTCGGCGCAGACCTGGAGCGCGCCGCCGTCCGTGCAGCGCGCGGCGCCCGCCGCTTCGCAAGTCGTGACCGCCTCGACGAACGCGATGCTGTTCTCGAACGGGCCCTCCCCGGTCCAGGAGGGGTTCAGCGGGTCGAGCAGCCACGTCCCGTCCGCGACGAACTTGTACTCCCACGCGCCCGGCAGGGGCACCTCAACGGTCGCGCTCCAGATGCCGTCCGTCAGCGTCATCGGAACGGACTGCCACGCGCTGAACTCGCCGGCGACCTGCACCTCTGAGTAGCCAGCGTTGACCAGGTTGAACGTGATCGACCCGCAGTCGACCACCGGCGACACCACGAGGCGGCAGGCGCCCTTGACGCAGGACTCGCCCGCCGGGCACGGCTCGGGCGCGGACCAGAACGTGCAGGAGGCCGCGTCCGGCGCCGAGCAGGACTGGTACTGGCTCCGTCCGACGCATCGCGATTCCCCGGTCTTGCAAGTGTTGTCGCACACGCAGCCGGTCCCCTCGGCGCACGCCTGGTGGGGCGGGCAGGCCTGGGTGGGCGCCCACTTGTTGCAGCCGGGCCGGCCGGGCACCTCGACGCACTCCTGCTGCCGGCCGTCGTCCGCGCACCGCTTCGCGCCGACGCCCCCGCAGTCGAGGTCCGACACGCAGAGCGGGCCGCACACGCCGTCGCTGCACGTGTTGCCCTCGGGGCACGGCTCGGCCGGACCCCAGTACAGGCAGCCGCCGTCGTCCAGGCAGGTCGCCGCGTTGTCGTAGTCGATGCAGCGCTTCGCGTCCGCGGTGGAGCAGCCGGCCTCGACCCGGCACGCGCACGCACCGGTCGCCTCGATGCACTCCTGGTGCTCCGCGCACGGTGCGGGCGCGCCGAACTGGATGCAGTCGGCGTCGCCTTCCACCGCCGCGCACGTCGAGAAGCTGTCGAGCGACTCGCACCGCGTCACGCCCTCGGCGGTGCAGCCGGGGTCGCTGCCGCACAGCGCGACGCACGCGCCGTCCTCGCAGACCGAGCCGCCGCCGCAGTCCTCGTACGCCCAGTGCAGGCAGCCGGCGTCGTCCGCGTCGCAGACCTTCCTGAAGTGGGGGTCCACGTCGGGGATGCACTCGGCCGTCCCCGCCGCACAGACGTCCGCGCAGGCGCACCCGTCCGCGCCGCACCCCTGGTGGAGCGGGCACGCGACCGCCGCGCCCCACTTCAGGCAGCCGGGCGCGACCTCCTCGCACGCGCGCTCGTGGCCGTCGTCCGCGCAGCCGACCCTGCCGGCCGCGTCGCACTCCGGGTCCGACGTGCAGCCGACGCGGCACTCGCCGCCGTCGCAGGTGAGCGTGCCGGGGCAGGCGACCGGCTCGCCCCACCGGAGGCAGCCCGGCTGGAGCTCCATGCAGATCCGGTAGGACGTGCCCGAGGCGCACTCGACCGCCCCCTCCGCGTCGCAGTCCGGCGTGCAGACCTCCTCGCACACGCCCGCCCCCTCGCAGACCGCGGCGGCGCCGCCGGGGGTCGGCT
>VGRB01000713.1 GCA_016875475.1 Deltaproteobacteria bacterium | reverse complement strand
GGAGTCGATCGGGACCCCCTGCCGCGCGGGCCGGCGGACTGGGCGGTATGTTCACGGAAGAGCGCTCCGCGCCGTGGCGCGGTGCGCTCGGCGGCCGCAAGGCGGCCACGCAAGGGGGGTGGCCCGCGCCCCGCCACGCGGGGCGGCGGGCAGGGGGGCGAGCCGCGCCCCCCTCCGATCGATGCCCCTGTGTCCCGCCGGGTTCCGGGGCGTGGGGTACGGATCTCGACGGGAGTCGATCGGGACCCCCTGCCGCGTGGGCCGGCGGACTGGGCGGTATGTTCACGGAAGAGCGCTCCGCGCCGTGGCGCGGTGCGCTCGGCGGCCGCAAGGCGGCCGCGCAAGGGGGGTGGCCCGCGCCCCGCCACGCGGGGCGGCGGGCAGGGGGGCGAGCCGCGCCCCCCTCCGATCGATGCCCCTGTGTCCCGCCGGGTTCCGGGGCGTGGGGTACGGATCTCGATGGGAGTCGATCGGGACCCCCTGCCGCGCGGGCCGGCGGACTGGGCGGTATGCTTACGGAAAGGGTTGTGATCCCGATAGGTTCGTGGCGTCGAGCGGAGGAAGGGCTTGCGGCGTCGTGCGCGGATCGGTCGGACCGCGTCGTGCGCGGATCGGTCGGACCGCGTCGTGCGCGGATCGGTCGGACGGCGTCGTCCACGGATCGGTCAGACCGCGTCGTGCGCGGATCGGTCGGACCGCGTCGTGCGCGGATCGGTCGGACGGCGTCGTGCGCGGATCGGTCGGACCGCGTCGCGCGCGGATTCGGTCAGACCGCGTCGTCCGCCGGCGCGAGGGTCCGTGCGGTGCGCGCAGACCGCGCGACGGCGCGGAACACGGGGTGGCGCCTCGCCGCCAGCATCACGATCCGGCTCGCGAGGTCCCCGTGGGGCATCCCGGCCGCGGCCGCGGCGGCCGCGATGCTGGTGTCCGAGCTGATGTCCGGGTTCGGGTTCACGTCCACGACGTGGAACGTGTCCCCGTCGAGGCGGACGTCCATGCGTGCGTAGTCGCGGCACCCGACGGCCCGGAACGCGCCGACGACCGCGCGCTCGAGGTCGGCGAGCTGCCCCGGGGACAGGTTCGCCGGTACGCTCACCCGGGTCAGCTCGTACGCGGGCGAGCCCGGCGAGAACTTCGAGTCGAACGTGCAGAGCCGGTCGCGCACCTCCGCGAACGCCGAGAAGTCCATCTCGGCCGCGGGGAGGACGTGCAGGACCCGGTCGCCCCACAGCCCGACGTGGAACTCGCGGCCGTCGATGAACTCCTCGACGAGGGCGGGCTGACGCAGGTCCCCGAGCACGAAGCCGACGCGCTCCGTGAGCTCGTCCGCCGAGCAGGCGACCGCGAGCCGCGTGACGCCGACGCTGCAGTGCTCGTACGCGGGCTTCACGATCGCGGGGAACCGGTCCCATCCCGAGACGTCCTCCGGCGTCGAGCACAGGCGCCACCGGGGGGTCGCGACGCCCGCCCGCTCGAGGACGCGCTTCACGCGCGGCTTGTCCCAGGACAGGGCGATGGTCTGCGGAGCGGGGCCGGTGTAGGTGTCGCCCCC
>VGRB01000712.1 GCA_016875475.1 Deltaproteobacteria bacterium | reverse complement strand
CGCGGTGGCTGATCCTGCGCGAGAACGCGGCTGGCCGGCCCTGCATGATCTACATCCACCCGTACGAGCTGGGACCCGAAGTTCCCGACGTCCCGGGGCTGAGCCCGCTGCGCCGCTTCCGCCACTACCACGGGATCGCGGACGGCGCGTCGCGCATGCGGCGCCTCCTCGACGGCCTTCGCGTCGGGACCGCGGCGCAGGTGCTGGCCGAGCGCGGCCCGCACGCGTGAGCCTATCTCGATCCGATCGCCCGGATCAGCGCGTTCCACGCACGGACCACGTGCTTCCAGCGGGCCTGGCGGAGCTTGACCACGACGCCTGCGAGGCCGCCGCGGCGGAACGCGCGCGCGAAGTCGCGAACCTGGGATCGAAGCACCCCGCCGCCGGATTCCGCGTGGAAGGCGTCGCGGAAGGAGCCGTCCGAGATCGCGGCGGACAGCGTGCGGACCCGGGCGAGGATCGCCTCCGCGCGCTCGGGGCAGGGCAGCAGGGGGCGGCCGTCCTCGGCCAGGAACACGGGCACCGCGTCCACCGTGGCCAGGCGCCCGGCCGCGTCCAGGCCCGCGACCACGGCGAGGCCCTCGCGCTCGGGCATCCCGTACATGCACCCGGACGCGAGGCTCCCGAGCCCGTGGAAGACGAACGCGGGCGGCGACCCGGCGCGGCCTTCCCGCACCTCGAAGCCCTGGATCCGGTGGCCGTGGCAGCACGCGACCACGTCGAACCCGGCCGCGGCGACGGCGCGGGCCGCGTCGGCGTCGGCGGGCTCGGGGTGGTCGTGCTTCTCGAGCCCGAGGTGGAGCAGGGCGATCCGGACGGTCGCCCCTGCCTCCGCGAGCGCGGCCGCCGCGGCCGAGGCGCGCGCGGGGCGGATGGGCTCGAGCCCGACCGGCCGGCGGCCCGCGGTCTCGGGCAGGTCGAAGCAGGCCGTCCAGACCCCGACGCGGGCGGCCTGCCCGACCCGCACCAGGGCGATCTCGGGGGGGGCGTCGAGCCGCGCGGTCGCGCCCGGGGCCGGGATGCCCGCCTCGTGCAGCAGCGCGACCGTGTCCGCGACCGCGTCGTCCCCGTAGTCGAAGACGTGGTTGTTCGCGAGCGACACCGCGCGGACCCGGAGCGCCGTCAGCAGTCCCAGCGCCCCGGGCGGCGTCCGGAAGGACGAGCCGCCGATCTTCGCCCGCGCGGCGGTGCGCGCGGTCACCGGGCACTCGAGGTTCGCGACGGTCGCATCCGTCCGATCGAGCAGGGGCGCGAGGCCCGCCGCCAGGGCGCCCCAGTCGCCGTCCGGGCCCGGCACGAGCGGCTCGACCGGCAGGACGTCACCCCCGATCAGCACGCGGTACGGCGCGTCCGGAGCGGCGTCGCCCTCCGGGGGCCACACCCGAAGCAGGGTCGGCTCGCTCATGCACTCCCCCCCCCGCCGGTCCGGTCGAGGATCGACAGGAACTTCCCGCGCTTCGTCAGGATCGGCGCGTCCGCGGTCGTCACGCGGATCGCGAGGTCCGGGCCGACCTTGCGCCGGAACTGCGCGACGATCGCGTCGGCGTGGCCCC
>VGRB01000711.1 GCA_016875475.1 Deltaproteobacteria bacterium | reverse complement strand
CCAACGTCGTAGCGACCGGGAGGCGGCGCCGCGCGCACCGGCTTGTCGAACGCGTAGCGGCCGCACCCGGGACTGGCCCCGTCGGTCGCGAGGCGTACTTCCCCGTCGCCGCGGAGGACAGTCCGCGGCCCGGTGGCCCGTGGTGTCGCTCTACGCCGCGGTGGAGGCGGCCTCGGGGTTCGCCGCCAGCAGGCGCGCCAGGAGGCGCAGGTTGTGGACACCACCGGCGCAATGGGCTTGGAGGCTGGCGTTGTCGAGACCCCACGCTCCGGCCCGGCGAGCACCCCGGCGGGTCATCTCCCGCATGAGGCGCTCCCCTTCGGTGCGTCGGCGATAGCGCTTGCGGACCTCCGACTTCTCCCATTCGGCGCGGATTTCTCGCAGCTCCCGTTCGAGAGGGTGCAGCTTGAGGTGGCGCCGCCGGTCGCGATGGACCGGGCACTTGTCGGCGCACGTGCATTCGGCGGACGACTCCTTCGACCACGTGAACATGGGAGTCTCCGCGTCGCCCTCCTTGGTCATCTTCCACGCGCTCGTCGCGACGCCACCGGGACACGTCGCGCGCATCACGGCGAAGTCGATTGCGAAGTCCTCTTTGCCGAGCCCGTCCCCCTTGCGGGCGTTCGCGACGGGCGGCGCGAGCACGGTGACGCCGTGCTGATCCCGCGTAGCGGTCCGGACTCCCACGCCGCCGTAGGCCGCATCGGCGAGGAGTTCGCGAAGGTCTCGGCAGAGTGCGCGGGCGCGGGCGACGAGCGGATGGAGTTGCGTGCTGTCATGCGCGCCTCCGGGGGTCACCGACAGGGAGAGTACGAGCCCACTCACGGCGTCGCCGAGCGCGTGCAGCTTGAAGCCCGAACACACCTTGCTTTTGCTCTTGCGGAAGTGCTGCGCGTCCGGGTCGGTGTAGCTGATGAGCCGGGCGCTGGTCGTCCGCTCGACGACCTGCATCGCGCCGTTCTTGTCGGCTTCGAGGTCCTCGCTGACGACGCGCACGAGGTTGCGCGCGAGCCGGGCCAGCGGCTTCCGCTTGTTCTCGCGAACCGAATCCAGTCCGGCGAGCACGAACTCGGTGGCGCGAGTGACCGTCGTGGCCAGCTTCGCGAGGACATCGCTCCGCGCGTCCTGGTCCGCCCAGTCCGTGCCTTCGAAGTGTCCCTTGGTGCTTTGAGCGAGCAGAAGGGGCTCCCCCCACTCCAGCGCTACGGTGGCGAGGTCCGTCTTCCGCGCGCGAGCCCACCGCCTCCCGAGGCTGCGCAGCCCATCGCCCAGCAGGCGGATGGTGTCCAGCACGGCGCCGAAGCACCACATCGGCGTGGAGTCGATCATCCAGACGGGATCGGCGACCAAACCGCCGCGCTCCAGGAACAGCCGAGTCCAGTGCTCGAAGGCCAGCTCGAACCGAGGCCGGTTCACCGACGCGTGGGGAGCCCGGAGGAACGCCTCGAACTCACGGAGTGTCTTCTCATCGGGAGGGCCAAACGACCACGGCAGCCGCAACGCCGCTCGCCACACGGCGTCCGTCGCGGCCCGGCGCACCGCGCCGACCCGGGG
>VGRB01000710.1 GCA_016875475.1 Deltaproteobacteria bacterium | reverse complement strand
GACGCTCGCCGCGCGTGCGATCACGGCGGAGACGCCGGAGGCCCTGGCCGCCGCGGGCCTCGCGTGGCTCGAGGACGCGGTGCCCGGGTCGCGGGTGCGGAGCGTGCTCGTGTGCGGGGCCGGGTTCTCGGCGACCGCGGGCGAGCCGGTCCCGGAGGACCTGCTGCGCGTCGCCAGCGAGGCGCGGGAGGTGGTGATGCTCCGCGACGGGGGCGCCCGCAAGATAGGGCCGCTCTCGATCGCCGTGGTGCCGCTGCTCGCGGCCGGCGCGTGGCACGGGACGCTGGTGGTCCGGTCCAGGGAGGGCCAGCCGCTGCCGCGCACGGTGCTGAAGCCGCTGTCGGTCGCGGGCCCGCTGCTCGCGCTGGCCGCGGCGTCGCTCGCGGTGCGGCGCGAGGGCGAGGAGAGGCGGCACGCGCTCGAGCGAAAGGTCCGCGAGATGGCCGCGGCCGGAGAAGCGCCGCCGACCGATCCGATCGGGTCCTCATCGGTGTTCCGGCGGGCGCTCGACCTGTGCCGGGCCGTGGCGCCGACGGACGTCCCCGTCCTCCTGACCGGCGAGACCGGCACGGGCAAGGAGGTCCTCGCGCGCGCGATCCACAGGTGGAGCCGCCGCGCGGCCGGGCCGTTCGTCGCGTTCAACTGCGCCGCGATCCCGGAGACCCTGATCGAGGCCGAGCTGTTCGGGCACGTGCGGGGCGCGTTCACCGGGGCGACGGCGGACCGGGCGGGGCTGTTCGAGGCCGCGAACGGCGGGACGCTCCTGCTGGACGAGATCGGCGAGATGCCGAGTCACCTCCAGGTGAAGCTGCTGCGCGCGATCCAGGAGGGCGATATCAGGCGGCTCGGCGCGAACCGGTCGGTCCGGGTGGACGTGCGCGTGCTGTCCGCGACGAACCGCGACCTGCCGGCGCTCGTCGAGGCCGGGAGGTTCCGGAGCGACCTGATGTACCGGCTGAACGCGGTCACGGTCCGGGTGCCGCCGCTCCGCGAGCGGAGGAGCGACGTGCCGCTGCTCGCCCACTTTCTGCTGGGCGCCGCGTGCCGGCAGCTCGACCGGCGCGTTGCCGGCTTCTCACCCGAGGCGCTGGCCGGGATGTGGTTCCGCGAGTATCCGGGGAACGTGCGCGAGCTGGAGAACCTCGTCCTGCGTGCCGTGGCGCTGACGGCGGAGGGCCACGCGATCGTGGCGGAGGCGCTCGACGGATGGCCGCCCGAGGGCGATTCCCCGAAGACCGGCGCGACCTTGCAGGAGGCGGTCGAGATGGCGGAGCGGCTCGCGGTCCGGAGCGCGCTCGAACGGAACGAGGGCAACCTGTCGCGCGCGTCCAGGGACCTCGGCCTGACCCGGGCGGGCCTCTACAAGCTCATGGTCCGGCTGGGGATGCGCGAGCGGGCCGCGCGGACGGAGGGGGCGGACGAGCCGGAGGAGGCCACCGGCGAGGTGGGCGCAGGCAAGGTTGGCGCGGGCGAGGTGGGCGCGGGCGAGGTGGGCGCGGGCGAGGTGTGATCACCGCTCAACGCCCGCCCGCGGTCGCTCATCGTGCGAGCGCCCG
>VGRB01000709.1 GCA_016875475.1 Deltaproteobacteria bacterium | reverse complement strand
TCGTTTCGGCGCGGCTGGCAGGACCGGTGTCCCGCAACAAGGTGCGCCTGTTGTTCGGTGCGCGGCAGGTCGGGAAGACCGCTCTGCTCGCGCACGTCCTGCCTTCCAACCGGTCGGTGATGTTCAACCTCCAGGATTCGGGTCTTCGGCGCCGGTGCGAACAGGATCCGGCCTCGTTCTACCGCGAGGTTCGCGCGTTGCCGGAGCGCGTGACCCATGTCGGCGTGGACGAGGTGCAGAAGGTCCCAGCGCTCCTCGACGAGCTGCAGCGCCTTGTGGACGAGGCACCCGGCCGGTTCCAGTTCTTCGTGACGGGGAGTTCTGCGCGCCGTCTGCGGGTCGGCGCCGCGAACCTCCTTCCGGGCCGGGCGCACGTCTTCGCACTCCATCCGGTGATCCGGCCCGAGGAGGTCGACTTCGTGGGGCCCGCCGTCGGTCCGCGGTGGCCGGTCGATCTGCAGGGCTTCCCGTCGCGTGCGCTGGAGTCGCGACTCCTGTACGGCAGCCTGCCGGGAGTCCGGTCGGAAGGCCCGGACACCGCGGCGGCGACCCTGGAGGCGTACGTGGACCTGTATCTCGAGGAGGAGATTCGACGCGAGGCCCTGGTCAGGGACATGGGCGCGTTCGCGGCCTTCCTTCGCCTGGCCGCGATCGACAGCGGGGGCCAGGTCAACCTCGCCGGGCTGTCGCGGGAGAGCGGCGTCCCGGCCTCGACCTTGAAGAACTTCTACCAGGTGCTCGTGGACACGTTCGTCGGCCACTGGGTGCTGCCGTGCCGGAAGACGGCCCGCAGGCGGCTGCTGACCACCCCGCGGTTCCTGTTCTTCGACCTTGGGGTCCGCAACGCGGCGGCCGGCGTGCCGATGGAGCCGGGTCTGCTCGCCGTGTCGGGCGGGCCGCTCCTGGAGCAGTGGGTCGGGACGGAGCTGATCCACCGTGCCGCGTATGCGGGACGGGGTCACTCCGTCTCGTTCTGGAGGACGGCCGCCGGCGCCGAGGTCGATTTCGTCTACGAGTCGCCGTCCGAGGTCGTGCCGGTCGAGGTGAAGTGGACCGAGCGACCGCATCCGGCCGACGCGCGTCACGTGGAGACCTTCCTCGACCTGTACGGCGGCCGTGCCCGGCGCGGACTCGTCGTGTGCCGCGCCCCCGGCCGCCAGGCCCTCACGGACCGGACCACCGCGATTCCCTGGTTCGAACTGTAGGCATGGCGAGGTTGCGCGAGCCCGAACCCGCCAACCTGCGCCGTGGTCCACCGCCCGCCCCTGGCAGCCTCGCTCCTTGCTGTCCGCGGAAGAAGCGGCGGAGCACGAGGTCGGACGAGCGTTCCGGTGCCGTGGGGATCGTGACGAGGAACACCAAGGACTTCGCTGCCGCGACGATTCCCGCCTTCTCTCCCCGCGAGCTGCTGTCCGCGGTGCCGTCCGCGGTGCTGTCCGCGGTGCTGTCCGCGGTGCTGTCCGCGGTGCTGTTCGCGGTGCTGTCCGCGCAACCGTGACCCCCAGCCCGCCAGGCCCTCGTCGCCCTGACTGCCGGACGGCCCCCGGGCTGCAGCGCG
>VGRB01000708.1 GCA_016875475.1 Deltaproteobacteria bacterium | reverse complement strand
GGAAGGCGGACCCGGTCCGCTCCGGGATCGGCAGCCCGTCCAGCACCGCGAGCGCGGTCTCGTAGCGGTCGAACGGGGGCATCACGTACAGCCCGCGCACCCGCGGGATGAACGCCGACGCCACCTCGCGCGCGATCCGGATCCCCTCCTCGCGCGCGCCGGGGCCCGTCCCGGCCGCCTTCATCCGTTCGCGGATCGGCTCCGGGATCGACATCCCGGGCACCTCGTTGTGGAGGAACTCGGCGTTCCGGTACGACGCGAGCGGCAGGATGCCGAGCACCACCGGCACGCCGAACCCCTCGATGCGGTCCAGGAACCGGTCCATGCGCTCCGGGTCGTAGACCGGCTGCGTCATCACGAACTCGGCGCCCGCGTCGACCTTGCGCGCCAGGCGGTCCACCTCGCGGTCCAGGTCCTTGGCCCCCGGCTCCGCGCCCGACCCCTTCACGAACGCGGTCGCGCCGGCCATCCGGCGGCCCGACGGCTCCAGCCCGTGGTTCAGGCCGGAGACGAGGCGCAGCAGCCCGATCGAGTCGAGGTCGTAGACCGTGGTGGCCTCGGGGTAGTCGCCGTTTTTGGACGGGTCGCCCGTGACGATCAGGACGTTCCGGATCCCGAGCGCGTGCGCGCCCAGCAGGTCCGCCTGGATCCCGAGCAGGTTGCGGTCGCGGCACGTCACGTGGATCAGCGGCTCGACCCCCGCCTCGGCCTTGAGCAGCAGGGCGAGCGCTAGCGGCGACATGCGCGCGGTCGCCCTCGGCCCGTCCGCGATGTTCACGATCCGCACGCCCGCGGCGCGCAGGGCCTTCGCTCCCGCCACGGCCTTCGCGGGGTCCACGCCGGTCGGCGGATCGACCTCGACGCTGACCACGAACCCTTCCGCCAGCTCGCGGCCGAGGTCCGACCGCTCCGCGAGCGGCGGGGGCTCGGCCGGCGGCGCGCCGCCCAGGTCGGCCGGGACGCGCTCGCCGGCCGCGTGGATGCGACCGCCGCTCGCCATCCGGACCTCGCCCGCGACCTGCCGGACGTGCTCCGGCGTGGTCCCGCAGCAGCCGCCCAGGATGCGCACGCCCGCGCCGAGGAACCGCTTCGCGTACTCGCCGAAGTACTCCGGCGTGGTCATGTAGAGGACGCGCCCCTCGACGCGGCTCGGGTGGCCCGCGTTCGGCTGCGCGACCACCGGCACGCCCGCGCCGAGCATGCGGGTGGCCGCGTCGAACGTCTTGGACGGCCCCTCGCCGCAGTTCGCGCCGACCACGTCCGCGCCCCACTCCGCGAGCAGCGACGCCACCCGGTCCGCGCCGAGCCCGTCCGCGACCCGGCCGTCCTCGTCGAACGTCATCGTAGCCACGACGGCCACGCCCGCGATAGGCCGCACCGCCGCCAGCGCGGCCTGCATCTCGGCCGGATGGCGGAAGGTCTCCAGCACCAGCAGGTCCGCGCCCGCCGCGACCAGCACGCGGGCCTGCGCCGCGAAGGCCGCCCGCATCCGGGTCATCAGCTCGCGGTCGTAGATGTCCGGGATCAGGCCGCACGGCCCGATCGACCCGGCCACCAGCGCCCGGGG
>VGRB01000707.1 GCA_016875475.1 Deltaproteobacteria bacterium | reverse complement strand
AGCTGGACCTCCTGATCAAGCTGCGCGACCTCGTGCGCGACCATGCCGGCGCGCGGGCCCGGTGCCAGGGGCTGTTCGACCACATCCTCGTGGACGAGTTCCAGGACACCGACCCGCTTCAGGCCGAGATCGTCCTGTTCCTGTGCGAGGACGGGGCGTGCGCGAACCGGTTCGAGGACGTGGCGCTCGGCCCGCACCGTCTGACGGTCGTGGGCGACCCCCAGCAGTCGATCTACCGGTTCCGGCGAGCGGACGTCGCGATGTACGACCTGGTCCGCCGCAAGGTCGAGGGATCGGACCACCTGGAAGCCCGGCTGTCGTCCAACTTCCGCAGCCGGCCCGAGCTGATCGACTGGTACAACGCGCGGCTGTCGAAGCTCCTCGGGCCTTCCGAGCCGGTTTTTTCCCCGTTCGACCCCGACAAGGGCACGGTCACGTACCAGCCGCTCGCGGCGGGCTGCGACGGGCGCGACGGGCCGTCCGTCGTCGCGCTGGGCTACTCGGCAGGGGAGCGAGCCAGCGCCGGGGAGAAGCGCGCGGTCGAGGCCGAGGCGCTGGCCCGCTACCTCCGCTGGCTGGTGGACTCCGGGTTCCAGGTCCGCGACCCGCTGACCGAGGAACGGAGGCCGGTCGGGTTTGGAGACGTCGCGATCCTGAACCTCGCGACCTCGAACCTGCCGCTCGTCTTCGAGGCGTTCGACCGGTTCGGGATCCCTTACGTTTCGCGCGGGGGCAAGCTCTTCCTCCAGGACCCGCTCCACCGCCGATTCCTGCTCGGGCTCCGCGCCATCGCGGACCCGTCGGACGGGCCCGCGGGGGCCGCGCTGCTCGGTCCGCCGTTCTTCGCGCTCGACCCGCAGGACGTGCTGGCCGAGCGGGCCGCGTGCGGCGAGGAGACGCCGGCGGACGAAGGCGCCCGGCGGGCGCGCGAGGCGCTCTCGCTCGTTCGGGACCTCCGCGTGCGGCGTTTCCAGCGTCCGCCCGGGGCGACGGCGCGTGACCTCCTGGAGCGCACCGCGTTCGCGAGGACCGTGGCGCTCGGCCCGAACGGGGCGCAGCGCGTCGAGCGGCTGCGGGAACTTTGCCTCGCGATCGAGGCGCGCGCGGCCGCGGACGGGATCGACTTCGACGCGGTCACGGCCGTCGCGCGAGGCTGGGTGGACGCGCCGGTGCTGATGGACGCTCCCGCCCCGGTCGATGCGACGGCCGTCCAGGTGATCACGGTCTTCCAGGCCAAAGGGCTCGAGTTCCCGGTCACGGTGTGGTGGGACGCCTCCGCCCAGCTCGCTCCGCGGGAGGATCACGGCGCGTGGCGGGTCGAGCGCGACGGCTCCGCGTGGTCGCTGAGCGTGGGGACATGCGCCTGGGAGGAGCCGGCCGGCTGCGGGCTCGCGGTGCGAGAGGCCACCTACCGGCAGGCCGAGAGGCTGCGCCTGGTCTATGTCGCCTTGACCCGGGCACGCGACCTCCTGGTCCTGCCGCAGACGAAGCCGGGCAGGGGCAGGTACGTCACGTGCGAGCTGCTGGAAGAGATGCCGGAGACCCTCGTCGCCGCCACGCCCGTCTTCCCC
>VGRB01000706.1 GCA_016875475.1 Deltaproteobacteria bacterium | reverse complement strand
TGCGAGCTCTCCGTCGAGGGCGTCAAGACCACGCAGATCGAGATCCCGAGCCTGATCAAGGACGAGGAGGGGCGCGTCCACAACATCGAGATGGAACTGACCCGGGATCAGTTCAACGAGGCGATCCGGCCCCTGATCGTTCAGTCCAAGGACGCGGTTCAGCGGGCGCTCGACAGCGCCAAGCTGACCGTGGAGGACATCTCGAGGATCATCCTGGTCGGAGGATCCACGAAGGTCCCCCTGGTCCGCGAGATGCTGACCGAACTGCTCGGCAAGGAACCCTACGGCGATGCGAACCCTGACACGATCGTCGCCCGTGGCGCGGCCGTCTACGGCGCGCAACTGTCGGTTCCGACCGAGGACGTCGAGCCGGAGAAGCCGCAGGGATCCATCGTCGTCACGAACATCGTCACGCACCACCTCGGCATCGAGACGTTCGGCGGCAAGTTCACCCGCCTCCTGGACAAGGACTCGCCGATTCCGGCCGAAGCTCCTCTCGCCAAGCAAAAGGAGTTCACCACCCCGCGGGACGACATGACGGAACTGCGCATCGCGGTCTACCAGTCCGACCGCGAGGCGTCGCTCGTGCGGGACGAGGGCGTGCACTACGTGGGCGAGTTCGAGCTTCGCGGACTGCCCGCCAAGCCGCGGGGCGTCGTGAAGATCGATGTGTCCTTCTCCATCGACCAGCAGAACCTGCTCAAGGTCAGCGCCCGGCGTCGCAGGCTGCCGGAGGAGACCGACGAACCGAAGGAAGAGGTCCTGGAGATTCAGCGATAGCGCCGGCACCGCTCCGGCCTGCGGTTGTCCTGCAGATGTCCTTGCGGCGGGCTGGCGTCGGGATCGCCGGAATGGAGGTGCGGTGGGGATGAAAACGCGAGCGGCAACTTTTGCGTCGGCCGTCGTCGTAGCTGTTGCGTTCGCCGCCCGGGGGGCGGACTCTGGATCCCACGGGGATCCCTCGGCCCACGCGGCATCCACAAACCGGCAGCCGGGCACGGTTATCGGATCCCCGGGGCTCATCGAGGCACGGAACGGCCCCGGCACGGCCGGGGTTGACCGGGAGATGCCGCAGGCACCCCGCCGGACGACATCCCAAGGGGAGCCTGCCGGCTCGTCCGCGGTGGCTGTTGCCGAAGCGGCTTCACCCTCGGCGGCCGTTGGGCCGCCCCCGGCTGCAACCGGTGTTTCCACCAGGGCGAGCGGCGACACGGCAGCCTTCAAAGGCGGCGCGACGCCGGGGCTCGTCGGCACAATCACAACGACGAACGGGATCGTCGATGCGAGGTCCGCGGTGCCCGGGACAAACATCGCTTCCCGGACGCCTGATGTTCCCAAGGCCGAATCGGAATCGCAATCCGCTCCCGGAGGGCCGGCCGATGTGTCTCCCGGGCGCGGCACGGGCACGATCTCGGCCGCCGCCGCCCCCCCCGCCGCGACCACTGCGGCGACGTCCCATGTCCATGGATCTGCAACACCCCCGTCGCAACCGAAGGCATCGAAGACGGACGGCATCCTCAAGAAGCCGTGGTTCCTCGTCATCCTGGTCGCGATCATTGTCGCCGTGGCCTATTCCTTGGGG
>VGRB01000705.1 GCA_016875475.1 Deltaproteobacteria bacterium | reverse complement strand
CTTGATCGCGGCGTTGCCGTCGTTGCAGTCGCCCGGGGTCGTCGCCCGGTACGTCCCGCTCGCAGCGCACATGCACTTCAGGTCCGTGTCGGCCCCGTAGCCGTCCAGGTCCACGTCCGGGTACCAGAACAGGTAGCCGTCCTGCCCGCACGCGCCCGTCAGCCGCGCCTCGTCGACCGAGCCGTCGCAGTCGTCGTCCTTGGCGTTGCAGCGCTCGGTCCCGCTCGGGTTGACCGCCGGGTCCCCGTCGTTGCAGTCGTCGGCGCGCGTCGCCGCGTACCACCCGCTCGCCGCGCACAGGCACTTCGAGGACCCCGGCTTCCCGTAGCTGTCGCCGTCCTCGTCGTACCAGAACGTCGCGTACCCGTCCGTGCCGCACGTGCCGCTCGCGCGCTCCTCGTCCGTCACGGCGTCGCAGTCGTCGTCCTTCCCGTTGCACTTCTCGGCCTGGCCCGGCTTGACCGCGTTGTCGAGGTCGTCGCAGTCGCCCGCGATCGTCGCGGTGTAGCTGCCCTCCTTGTTGCACAGGCACCGCCCGGTCCCGGTCGCCCCGTACGTATCCGCGTCCCGGTCCGCGTAGAACACCGAGCACCCGATCGCGTCCTGCTCGTCGATCGCGTTGTCGCAGTCGTCGTCCAGCAGGTTGCACGCCTCGGTCGCGCCGGGGTTGATCGCGGCGTTCGCGTCGTTGCAGTCGCCCGATTTCGTTGCCGAGTACGGGGTCGCCGCCGCGCAGAGGCACTTCGAGACCGGCGTGCCGAACCCGTCGCCGTCCGAGTCCAGGTAGAAGGCCGAGCACCCCGTCGCGCCCTCCTCGTCCGTCCCGTTCTGGCAGTTGTCGTCCTTGCCGTTGCACCGCTCCGGCATGCCGGGCCGCACGGTCGCGTCCTTGTCGTTGCAGTCGCCGCCCGCGTAGGCGGACCAGCTGCCGGTCGGCGCGCAGAGGCACCTCGCATCGCCCGTGACGCCGAACCCGTCCTGGTCGGCGTCGTACAGGTACCACTGGCAGCCGTTCGCCCCCTCGTCGTCGTTCTTGCCGTCGCAGTTGTCGTCCTGCCCCTGGTTGCAGATCTCGGGCGCCCCGGGGTAGACCGACTTCAACGCGTCGTTGCAGTCGCCTCCGGCCGCGGCCCGGTAGTTGCCGGACGCGCCGCACATGCACCGCGTCTTGCCGGTCTGGCCGAACCCGTCGCCGTCGTTGTCGAGGTACCAGGGCGAGCAGTCCGCCGAATCGGGCTCGTCCACCCCGCCGTCGCAGTCGTCGTCGGCGCCGTTGCAGTACTCCGGCGCGCCGGAGTGGATGTCCGGGTTCGTGTCCGCGCAGTCGCCCGTGCCGATCGCATCGTACGGTGCGCCCGGGCCGCACTTGCACTTCGAGGACGCCGCGGTCCCCTGGCCGTCGCGGTCGGAGTCCAGGTAGTAGATCGTGCAGCCGGTCGCGCCGTCCTCGTCCACCTGCCCGTCGCAGTCGTCGTCGTGGCCGTCGCACTTCTCGACCGCCCCCGGCCAGGCGTCCGGGTCCTTGTCGTTGCAGTCGCCGATCTTGCCGACGTCGTAGGGGGGGGTTCCGCCGCACGAGGGG
>VGRB01000704.1 GCA_016875475.1 Deltaproteobacteria bacterium | reverse complement strand
CCCCCATGTGCTCTCCGGCGACGGGTCGTGGCTGATGATGTCGAGCGACCTCGCGACCGCGGTCCAGGAGGGGATCAAGCTGACCGTGGTCCTCGTGGACAACCACGGGTTCGCCAGCATCGGCGCGCTTTCCGGCTCGCTCGGCAGCGGGGGTTTCGGGACCGAGTACCGCGGCCGCGGCGTCGACGGCGGCCTTTCCGGGCCGATCCAGCCGATCGACCTCGTCGCGAACGCGGCGAGCCTCGGGGCCCGGGCGGTCCGGGCGGACGGCGTCGCCGGGCTGGCTGCGGCCCTGGAGGAGGCGCGCGGCCAGGAGCGCACCACGGTCATCGTGGTCGAGTGCGACCGCCACTCCTCGGTGCCGGGCTACGGCTTTTGGTGGGACGTGCCGGTCGCCGAGGTCTCGAACATGGCGACGGTGCAGGCGGCGCGGGCGTCGTACGAGTCGTCGCGCCGGACCGAGAGGTGCTTCCACGGGGAGCCCAGGGGGGAGAGGATGCGGGTCGCGAACGCGCCGTGCTCGTGGGGGGTCCTGGAGTTCGGGCTGGAGGGCGCGGCCGCGGGCGCGCGTCGCGTCCTGTCCGAGATGTCGCGGGCAGGCTTCGCCGGGACGGAACTGGGCGACTGGGGGTTCCTGCCGACCGAGCCGGGCGCGCTCCGGGACGTGCTCGCGGAGCACCGCCTGGCCCTGCTCGGCGCGTATCAGCCGATCGCGTTCGCGGACCCGGCCGCGCACGCCGAGGGGATCGCGGTCGCGATCCGGACCGCGCGGCTGCTGGCAGGGGCCGCGGACACGCCGTTCCTGGTGCTCGCGGATCGGAACGGCAGCATGCCGGACCGGACCGCGAAGGCCGGGCGGATCTCGCCCGCGGATGGCCTGGACGCGGCCACGATGGCGGTGTTCGCGCGCGGCGTGGACCGCGTGGCGGCCGCGGTGCTGGACCAGACCGGCGTCCGCTCGTGTGTCCACCACCACTGCGGCGGGTGGATCGAGACGCCGGACGAGGTCGCGGCCCTGCTCGACCGGACCGACCCGACGCGTGTCGGGCTGTGCCTCGACACGGGCCACTGGGCGTTCGGGGGCGGCGACCCGCTCGAAGGACTCGCGCGCCACGCCGGGCGGGTGTGGCACGTGCACTTCAAGGACTGCGAGGCGGCCGTGGCGGCGCGGTCGCGGACCGAGGGCTGGGACTACTTCGAGTCCGTCCGCCGTGGCGTGTTCTGCGAGCTGGGTCGCGGATCCGTGCCGTTCCCGCGGGTGGCGGAGGCCCTGTCGAGGATGGGGTACGACGGATGGATCGTGGTCGAGCAGGACGTGCTCCCCGGGATGGGGACGCCGTTCGAGAGCGCGGTTCGCAACCGGTCGTATCTGCGGGGATTGGGGTACTAGATGCTCGCTCGCGCGCAGGCCCGGCATGTACGCACCAGCGCAAGCCCGGCCGAACCAGTCGCTTTCGCGAGACCCCCCCCGCCGCGTCCGTCCCATTCGCTCGGGGCGGGCCGCGGCGGCGGCAACGCCGCGGCCCGAGGACGCGGCGGGGGGGCTGGGGCACGGGCACGGGCACGGGTAGACTGGAGGAGACGCACA
>VGRB01000703.1 GCA_016875475.1 Deltaproteobacteria bacterium | reverse complement strand
CCCCAGGTCCTTGCCGGTCGCCCAGTCCACGAAGACCGCGTCGTGCACGTCGCCGTCGATCCCGTCGCAGTCCGTGTCGGTGAAGTCCGGGTCGGGCACGTCGTCGTCCGCCGCGCCCTGCATCGGGTTGCAGACCTGCGTCTGGCCGCCGACGCAGTTCGGCGACGAGTGCTTGCAGACACCGAGGCCGCACTCGGTCTCGCCGAGGTCCTCGACCTCGTCCGTCAAGCCGTCGCAGTCGTCGTCCGCGCCGTTGCACGCCTCGGAGAACGCGGCGTCGTCGCCCACGCAGGCGAGCGCGTCGCCACCCTCGGCGCAGGCGAGCTTCCCGTTCGCGCAGGCGTCGGCGTCCGACCCGTCGCAGTCCTTGCCCTTGTCCGGCCACAGCTCGTCCGTGTTCCCGTCGCAGTCGTCGTCGAGCCCGTTGCAGACCTCGGCCGCCGAGCCCTTGTACGGGTCGCACGACTGGGGCTTGCCGTCCACGCACGTCGCCAGCACGCGGAAGCAGACCCCCTTCCCGCACGGCTCCTCGCCGAGGCCGTCGTCCGCCAGCCCGTCGCAATCGTCGTCGAGCCCGTTGCAGACCTCGGGCTCCGCCGGCTTCGCGGTGCACGTCTCCCAGGCCAGGTCGTCGCCCGCCACCACGCACTTGCGCTGGCCGAGGCAGGTCCCGTAGTCGTTCGCAAGCGAGCACTGGGTGGCCAGGCCGACGTACCCGATCAGGCACGGGCAGTCCCCGCCCGCGGCCCGGCATGCCTTCACGTTCGCGCCGCCGCCGGCGCCCGGCAGCTCCGCGCACTCGTAGCCGTCGCGGCAGGGCTCGTCGCCGTCGCCGCCGCACGCGGTGCCGCAGAACCAGCCCTGCGCGCCGTAGTGGACGCAATGCGACGGCTCGTCGCCCGCGACGCAGTCGGAGTCCGTGGCGCACGGCCGGCAGAGCGAGGTCTCGGGAGGCATGCACGCGTAGAGCGCCTCCTGGCCGGGGGGGGTCACCCACTCGCAGGTCCAGGCGGTGTCGGGGCAGCTCTCGGTGCACGAGATCGTGCAGACCTTCCCCGCGACCGTGGCGACGCAAAAGCCGTAGTCGCACTCCGAGTTCGCCTTGCACGGCCAGCCGAACCCGCCCTCGTTCGGGGGGGTATCGGGGCCGGGCTCGCCGGCCTCGGTCGCGTCCGGGTCCGGGTCCGCGTCCGCCTGCGGACCATGGTCCTCGACGTCGTCGCCGGGGGATTCCGCGTCGTCGAGCAGCACGTCGTCCGCGTCGCCGCCCTGCGAGTCCGCGCTTCCGGGGACGTCCTGCCTACCCCCCGGAGGGGTCGTGCCGCCGCCGCAGGCCACGAGCCACACCGCCGCCGCCGCCGCCGGGAACGCCGCCAACGAGAGACCCCACCGCATGATCCACCTCCGGTCCGTCGAGCCGACGCGATTCTACGTGAACCGGGCCGCGGGCGCCACGAGCGCGCCGCGCCGGGGCGCGCCGCGCCAAGGCGCGGCGCGCTCGGCGGCCGCAAGGCGGCCGCGCAAGGGGGGTGGCCCGCGCCCCGCAACGCGGGGCGGCGGGCAGGGGGGCGAGCCGCGCCCCCCTCCCC
>VGRB01000702.1 GCA_016875475.1 Deltaproteobacteria bacterium | reverse complement strand
CCAGGTACCAGTTGGGCGCGACCGTGCTTCGCACGCCGAGGGTGCGGCCGGCATCCATCTCGCGCAGCAGCCGGCGGGCGATCTCGACGGGTTGGAGGCCACTGCGGAAGGCCTTGCCGAACGCGCCCTCCACGAGCCGCTCGAGCCGGCGCTCGAAGCTCTGGACTCCCATCGGGTCGAGTGTACGGCCCGGAGCGTTCCGACCTGCTCCAAGAGGTCAGGAGCCCAGGTAGGCAGCCTTGATCTCGGGGTCGCGGGCGAGATCGGCGGCGTCGCCGTGCGCGACCACCTCGCCGGTCTCGAGGATGCACGCGCGGTCGGCCAGCGCGAGCGCGCGGGTCGCCATCTGCTCGACGCTCAGGATCGTTACGTGATCGTCGGCGGCGAGCGCGCACGATCTCGAAGACCTCGTCCACGATGATCGGCGCATCCCGAGTGACGGTTCTTCGAGCAGGAGGAAGCGGCGACGCGAGGGCGCGCCCGATCGCCAGCATCTGCTGCTCGCCCCCCGAGAGCAGCCCCGCCGACTGGTCCCGCCGCTCGCCGAGCACGGGGAATCGGTCGTACACGCCGTCGATGTCGGCGCGGATTCCGGGGTCGCGGCGCTGGTAGGCGCCGAGCAGCAGGTTCTCCTCCACGGTGGACTCGGGGACCACGCGGCGGTCTTCGGGTACGTGGGCGAGGCCCATGCGCGCGATGCGGTGTGCGGGGCGCCGCTCGATGCGTTCGCCCATGAAGGTGATCTCGCCGTGCATCGAGCGCAGCACCTCGCTCATTCCCGAGATGGTCTTGAGCGTGGTGGTCTTGCCGGCGCCGGTCGCACCCACGATCGCCACGATCTCGGCGTCGCGCACGTCGAGGCCGACCTTGCGCAACGAGGGTGCCTGCCCGTACTGGACGCGCACGTCGCGCATGGAGAGCATCGACTCGGTCGCATCGAGCGCGGCCGCCGGGCGAAGGGTCGGTGCAGCACAGCCGCGACCGGGACGATCCTGGGTTCGGGTGGTGTCGTCAGCGCCGCGCCCCTTTCGCCGACGTCCGGACCGTGCGGCCGCGGCCGCAGAGCCGAAGGGGTCCAACGGCCCCGAGGTCGCGTCCAACCGACACGACCGACCTCGACACGCGGGTGGGCCCGAGGTCAGGCGCTAACCTCGGCGTTCCCCTCCGGGCCGCGGACGGGCACTCGGGCGAGTGGCGGAATTGGCAGACGCGCAGGCTTCAGGTGCCTGTGTCCGCAAGGACGTGGGGGTTCAAGTCCCCCCTCGCCCACCACGTCTTGGGCTGACGACGCGGTCGGCATGGCTCGGTGAGATCGTCGACCCGGAGGTGGGCGGGGGCCAGTCGGCCGGGTACACGGGGGTCGAGACGCCGCTTGTGCAGCTTCGACCACGCCGGCGGGTGTCGTTCCCCGGCGAGGGTCAGCCTGGCCGGAACAGAGCGGGAGGAGGGCGAGCAGCCGGGGGAACAGCGGGGTAAAGCGGTCCTTGCCCAGTGCTTCCCCGGCTGGTTCGCCATCGCCATCGTGGTGAGGCCGGAAATGACGGCCGCGACGACGAACAGCGCCTCGTCCGAGTCAATCGCCCGGGCCCCGAGCTGTTCG
>VGRB01000701.1 GCA_016875475.1 Deltaproteobacteria bacterium | reverse complement strand
TAGGAGGCTGTCGGGAAATGGAGTTCGTCGCGAGGAATCGCATGCGCCCGGCGGGCAAGGAGCGGGGTCCCCGAAACGGCGGAGGCGTAGTCCTGGCCTACGTTGACGCCGTTTCGGGGCGCAGCGACGCAGCACGTCGGGATGCAGGCGATTTCGCAGCAGGACGGAATTGCCCGACAGGCTCCCAGGCCCCGCGGTTCGCCCGTCAGTACTCCGCGGACAGCCCGATCGCGACGAGGTGACCGTCGGTGTCGTAGTCGGCCGAGTTCGACCACTGGCGCACGAACGTGTACGACGCCTCGGCGGTCAGCCCGAAGCTGCCGAACGAGTGCGCGTACCGGAGCGTCGCGCCCGGCATCAGCTTCTTGTCCTCGCGGTCGAACGAGAGGGCGTTGCCGACCGCGTCCACGGCGGGCCAGCCCCTGTACACGAGGGTCCGGTACTCGACCCCTGCGGTCACCGAAAACCCGAGCGGGAACACCTGCTTCAACCGCACGTAGGCGCGGTGCCCGCCCGCGATGAAGTCGGTCGTCAGGAACGCGAACTGCGCCTGGGTCAGCTTGCGCGGCAGCACGCCGCTCGCCGCGAACAGGTGCCGGTACGACCAGTCGGCCTGGAGCCCTCCCGTGTCCCACAGCCCCTGGCTCGCGTGCAGGCCCACGTCGATCTGGTGGTCGGTCCGATCGGGACGCCCCTGGCCCTGCCCGCCGCGCAGGCCCGGACTGTAGCGCATCCCGTACCCGAGCCGCGGCGTCAGCGTGGTCCGCGACGGCAGCGTGAAGCGCGCCTAGGTCCGCGGCATCACGTCGAGCCCGTCCGACTGCGGGTCGTCGTAGAAGTGCCGGTAGCGCACGTCCGCGCCCGCCTGCCACGCCACCCATGGCGCGGGCTCGAGCGTGACCGCGGTCGTCAGCCTGGCCCCGACGAAGTTCAGCATCGAGAACGCGTCCTGGTTCCGGAGCGTCTCCGCGGCGAGCGCGACCAGCAGCTCCGTCTCCCCGTCCGGCCCCCACGCCGGGTTCGCCACCAGGCGCAGCGTGTGGTTGTGCGACGTCAGGTCCGTGTGCTCCGCGTACAGCTCCGCCGCGCCCTCGTACTCGGCCGTCCAGTACCCCGCGAAGCCCAGACCCGCGTCGAGGCCCGGGACGATCGCGTTGTCCGCCTCGCGCGTCCGGGTAAGGTAGACGTTGTCGGTCCACTCGTGCCCGACCGACGCGGACGCCGTAACCTCCTGCGCCCGCGTCCCGGCCGCCCACGCCGTCGCGACCAGCGCCGCGGCCGGCGCGGCCAACATCCGGGGGTTCATCTGCCGCCTCCCTTGCCGGCGCCCTTGCCCGGGCCCTGGCCCTGGCCCGACCCCGGCTCGCACGCCCCCTGCTTCCCGGCGCCCTGGCCCGCTCCCTGGCCCGCGCCCTTCCCCGCCCCGCGGCCGCCCCGCCACCGCTTCCGGAAACGGTGCTCCTTCCCGTCCTGGATCCCGTCGCCGTCGCGATCGACGAACGTCGCGTGCGGGGCCTCGCCGCCCCGGGCCGGCGGAGGCTCGACGGGCGCGGTTGCCGGCGGTGCCGCGGGCGGAGGCGGCGGATCCTCGGCCCGGGCGAC
>VGRB01000700.1 GCA_016875475.1 Deltaproteobacteria bacterium | reverse complement strand
AAAACACGCTCCACGGTCACACGCAGGGGAGCACGTACTACAACGCGTTCTTCGGCGGGTACGCTGCCATGGGCGACCTCCGGATGCAGCGGGAGTTCTGGGGCAACACCGCGTTCTCCGCGCTGCCCTGGATCAACGAGCACGCGCCGAAGGACGCCAAGGTCAACATGCACGACACCGCGGGCGACTCCGTCCGGATGTACTGGCGCGACGGCCTGTTGCGGCCCGACATCATCTCGTGGGGCGACCCGTTCGGCGCGGACTTCTACCTGTTCCACTGGCACAAGGAGTTCCTCGACGACGAGGAGAACGTCCGCAAGGCGTACGGTGCGAAGCTGCCCTCGCACGTGGTCGCGCAGGACGGCGTCCCCCTGCTCACCGCCTGGGTCCGCCCCCCCCGCCCCACCCCCGTCCCCGTACCCAAGCCCGAGCCCGGGCCCGCCGCACCGGACACCGCCCCCACCGCGGCGCCCGCGCCCGTCCCCCCCCCGCGACCGCCCGAGGGTCCCACGGCCGCCCCGGCGCGCGCGTCGCCCCCGGTGACGGCGCCGCCGGCGCTCAGACCCGCGCGGCCCGACCTGCAGGTGCGCGGGCCGGTCCTGCCTTCGGTGAAGGCGCCCCCCGCGCCGCGCCCCCCTGCCGGAGGTGCGCCATGAGCGCGTGGCGCAAGGCATGGTGCGCGGCAGGGCTGCTGCTGCCCGTGGTCGCGGTCGTCCATTTCGTCGTCGGGCTCCGGCAGGCCGCGCGCGCCCCGGAGGAGGCCGCGTGGCGCGAGGCCGCGGACGTCGTGCGCGCGGGATGGAAGGACGGGGACGTCATGGTCTTCGTCCCGGCCTGGGCCCACGAGGGCGTGCCGGCGTTCGAGGGACTCGACGTGCGCCTGGGCGAGTCGGTGGACTGGCACGAGGTGACGAAGCTCGGCCGCGTCTGGGCCGCCGGGTGGACGGGCCGCGACCCGGAAGGCATGCCCGAGGGCGCGTTCCGCGAGGCCGATCGCCGCGACCTCGACGGTGGCGTGACCGTCCGGCTGTACGAGCCCGCGGCGGCGCGGCCGAAGCTGCTCTACGACTTCCGCCCGCGGCTCGAGGACGCGAAGGTGGCGCGCGTCCACAAGGACCGGCGCGAGGAGTGCACGATCTGGCGCGACGACGCGTGGCACTGCGGCGCCGTGCACCCCTGGCAGAACGTGGGCCGCCGCCGGCAGGACGTGGGCGGCGCCATGCGCGACTTCATCTGGACGCATCCGCTCGACAAGGGCGCGCCGATCGAGATCCGGTGGCCGTCCGTGCCGCTCGGGACGCGGCTCGTCGTGCACTTCGGCAGCACGCAGCGTGCCGTGGACTCGGCCGAGGCGGGCGGGCCGGTCCGGTTCCAGGCGAAGCTCGGCAACGAGGTCTTCGCGGACGTCGAGGTCGGCAAGAACGACCCCGAGTGGCACGAGGCGGTCCTCGACACCTCGGCGCGTTCCGGCCAGCTCGGAGAGGTCGTGATCACCGTGTCCGCGCCGAACTACAAGGACCGCCAGTTCGGGTTCACCGGCGACTCCTGGATGTAGCGTTTCCTGCCCCCCCGGGATTCCGTCGCATCTCCGAAGCGGCTTCGATCCGGAGCAGAAA
>VGRB01000699.1 GCA_016875475.1 Deltaproteobacteria bacterium | reverse complement strand
TTGTGGGCTCGCCGCAGCCCGCGCAGAACGACCGGTAGAACCGGCTGCCGGGGATCGCGTCGCCGTGCCGGGTGCCGTCGGGCGCCCGCCGGCTTTCACGCCGGTCTTCGGGTCGGGTTGTTCGCGGGAGTGATGTCATGGATCTCCACCAGCACCTTGCCGCCGGGCGTGATTGGCCCGCGGGTCACCTCAAGCCGATCGATCTGCGAGTCGTCGCGGTACGCCCCGCCCTTGGCCAGCGCGTCCAGCAGGGCCTTCCCCACGTTGTCCAGGTCGCGCCGGCGCCCGTCGGGCGGGCAGACGGTGACGCGCACGTCGAGCCGGCCGTTCATCCGCGTCACCCGCACCGCCGCGAGGGCGGCGCACACGCTCGCGCGGTAGCGCCGGCCCTCGCGGCTCAGCACGGTCCTCCCGCCCACCCGCCGCCAGATGTGGTTCACGCTGGGCGGGTACGGCAGCTCGAGGACGCGACCGGGCGGGCTTGTGCGGCTCATCGCTTCCAGGGGGGCGGACCTCCCGGGCCTGCCGCCCCGACGGCGGCCGCCAGCTGCGGCGCGGGCCCGCCGGGGCCGCCCGCGGGCGGGCGCGCGGGCACGCCGCCCCCGCCGCCCCGCCGCGCGTAGCCCTTGATGGTGTTGGTGAACTCGCCGTTGTCGTCGCGGCGCTTGAGCCCGACGGTGATCTCGATGGGCACGTTGTGCAGCTCGACCGAGTCGCGGGGCGCCATCACGCCGACGGCCCGGCAGATCGCCGACAGCTCCGCTCGCGCGATCTTGACGGTCATCTCGTTGTGGTTCTCGATGTTGAGCCGGGACCACAGGAGCCGCCCGCGGTACTCGCCCTCTGTGACCTGGAACGAGAGCTGGAGATACTTGCCGCCGCCGGTCTTGGTCGGCTTGAGCTCCGAGTCGGTGATCGCCGCGATGTACTTGCCCGCGGGGATGGGCTCGAAGCTGACGGCGGGGTCGACCTGCGACGCGTCGAAGTTGTGCAGACTGGCCATGGGTGAAGGTCCTTGTGCTTGGGTGCGGATGGACGGGAGCGTGGGAACTGGTCTCAAAACTGGGCTCAGGCGGCGGGAGCGGCGGGAGAGGGGGCGGGCTCGCGCTGGATGGCGGCGGCGACCGCGTCCCAAGACAGCTCGAGCCTGGGGGGCAGCGCGTAGCGGTTCTTGGCGGTGACGGTGCTGGTGCCCTCGGTGGTCAGCACCCTCGCGCCGTCGGCGTCGCGCCAGGCGAAGAGCACGGCGTCGGCCCACTCGATGAACGTCGGGGCGATCCACTGCGGGATGTCGGGCGCGGCCAGCCGCACGTCGAACCCCTCGGGCGTGGTCATCTTGGTGTTGGCGGCGTGCGCCAGCAGGACGACGGCGATGCCGCGGTCGGTGATCGCGTTGAGCAGCGGGAGCAGGTCGCGGTTGACGATGTTGTGGACGATCTCGCGGGCCTTGAAGTACCCGCCGTGGGCCGACGAGAGCGTGTTGGTCACCTCGCCGCGGCCCTTCTTGTCCAGGTCCATGACCACGTACTCGACGATCCGCTGCACGAGCCAGTCGAGGGTGTCGACGGCGACCACGCCCAGGTCCGCGGGCGGGCGCGAGGCGAGCTCCTCGAGCCAAAG
>VGRB01000698.1 GCA_016875475.1 Deltaproteobacteria bacterium | reverse complement strand
GGACTCCTGGTCCGCGACGAACAGGATGCTCCGGCGGTCGCTGGCGAAGTGCTTCAGGAGGGACGTCTTGCCCGTGCGGCGCCGGCCGTAGAGGACCACCAGGGCGGCGCGGTCGTCGCGGGCCTGCCCGGCAAGGAACTTCAGCTCGTCGGTCCGGTTGAAGAAGGCCACCATCGCCCTCCGGTATGGACACGGTTAGTCTAACCCTGAACAGGCAGTCGCAGCACGGCCCGGAAGAGGCGGTCGAGGACCCACGCCGGGAGCAGCCGGGCCGCGACGATCGCCATGCGGTCGAGGAAGGGCGTCGCGTACCTCGCCCGCGGCCGCCGCGCGGTCGCGCCCCGGACGATCGCCGGGACCACCTTGTCCGGACCGGGGGCGCGGCGGTAGAGCGACCCCACGATCCGCGCGAACCGGCCGAGCGCCGGGGCGTAGGGGGAGCCTTCCGCGCCGTACCGCGCGGCCTCGACCAGCGTGCGGTCCTCGAACCCCGTCCGGATCATGCCGGGCTCGATGAGCACGACGCGGATCCCGATCCCGCCGACCTCGACCCGCAGCGCGTCCGACAGCGCCTCGACCGCGTACTTGGTCGCGTGGTAGGCCCCCATCAGCGGCGCGGTGAACAGGCCGGACAGGCTGCCGACGTTGACCACCCTCCCCGACCCGCGGCGCCGCATCGCGGGCAGGAAGGCGCGCGTCACGGCCATCAGGCCGAACACGTTCGTCTCGAACTGGGCGCGGAGGTCCGCGTCGGTCACCTCCTCCAGCGGTCCGAACTGGCCGTACCCCGCGTTGTTGACCAGCACGTCGAGCCCGTGCCCGCCGGTCGCGCGATCGACCGCCTCGCGGGCGCGCTCCACGGATGCGGCGTCCGTCACGTCGAGCGGCAGGGTGCGGATCGGCAGCCCGGCCGCGCGCGCCTCCGCCTCGATCGCGTCGAGCGCGTCCCGGCGGCGCCCCGTCGCGAAGACCTCGAACCCCGCCCGCGCGAGCGCGACCGCCGCGGCCCGCCCTATCCCCGCCGTCGCCCCGGTCACCAGCGCATACGCAGGCATCCGCCACCTCCCCGAACCGCCCGGACGGCACGATGGATCTCTGAGTCCCACCGTCCCCGAACCCGGGCCCGATCCCGTACCCGCTCCCCGTACCCGCTCTCCGCACCCGTCCACACCTCGCCCGCGCGCGAACCGTTTGATCGCCCCCGGGCTGCCCCCGTACAATAGCGCGGGTGCGAACACGAGGGGGCCCACCCCATGACGCTGACTTCCCCGGTGCGGATGGTGCAGGTTGTAGCGGCGTGCACGGCGTGCGCGGCGTTGGCCGCGGTCGCGCTCGCCGGCGCGGCGTGCGGGGGCGGCGCGCTCCCGACCGCCCCGACCGACACCGCGGGGCCGCGCGATCACGGGCCCGAAGGCAGGGACGGCAGCCCGCTCGACCCGGTCGGGCCGGACGGGGAGGAGGACGGGCGCGAGGCCGGGCCCGACGGCTGGGACGGCGGCGGGGAGGCGTGCGAGGGGTGCGGCGGCGACGCGGACGACGAGGACGGCGGGGGCGACGGCGGGGACGCCGGCGACGTGACCGACGAGGAGACGGCGACGAACTGCCCCGGCGGGTTCCTGTGTCCCTGGGG
>VGRB01000697.1 GCA_016875475.1 Deltaproteobacteria bacterium | reverse complement strand
GTGTGGTGGCGGGCGCCGGGACGGCCGCGGGGCCGATCGCCGGCGCGGTCACCGTGAGCCTGGACCGCACGCGGGGGCAGTGGGCCGCGGGCCTGCCCGGGTCGTCCGCGTTGCTGCTCGGCGCGTCGGTCGCAGCGGACGTGGACGGCCGGGAGGCGACCGCGCAGCTCCCGGCGCCGGAGGCGCTGGCCGAGCCCCTGCGCGCCCGGCCCGTTCACGAGTGGGCGGGTCGCGGGCGGCATGAACGCCCGCGACCCGAGGGCGCACAGGTGCTTTCGGGCTCGGGCTCGGGCTCGGGGACGGGCTCGGGCTCGTGGACTGGCTCGGGCTCTGGGACGGGCTCGGGCTCGGTGACGGATATGAGGGAGGCGGGAAATGAAGGCGATGAGGAGGACGCTCCCGCGGGAGTACGCCTGCATCTTCGCTCCGGCGCTGCCGCTCCAGGCCCTCGTGCGGTCGGAGCCCGACCTCGCTGACCGGCCGCTCGCGACCGTGGCCGGCGAGGGGACGCGCGCCGCGGTCTCGCACGCGTCCCGCGCGGCCCACGACGCGGGCGTGCGGCCCGGCATGACCCCGACCCAGGCGCGGTCGATCGCGCCCGCGACCGTGCTCCGGGCCGTGCCGGCGCCGGTGGTGGAGGCGGCCGCTTCCGCCCTCCTGGACGTGGGGCTCGCGCACTCCCCGGCCGTGCAGGTCTTCGCGCCCGGCGCCGTGGCGCTCGACGTGTCCGGCACCGAACGGGCGCCTCACTCGCGCGAGGCCCTCGCCTGCGTGATCCAGTCGGCCGCGGCCCGGACCGGGCTCAGGGTCCGCGTCGCGATCGCGTCCGGCCCCCGGATCGCCCTGATCGCGGCACGCGCGGTCCCGGAGGTCACGGTCCTGCCGCGGGGCGGCGAGGCCGCCTTCCTGGCCCCCCTGCCGATCCGCGCGCTCGACCCGCCGCAGGACCTCGGCAACGTCCTCGACCGGCTGGGCGTCCGCACCATCGGCGCGCTCGCGGCCCTGGACCGGCGCGGGATCGGGATCCGGCTCGGTCCAGAGGCATTCGCCCTGCACCGGCTCGCGCGCGGCGAGGACGGGACGCGCCTGGAGCCGGTCGCGGCCGCGGAAACGTTCGAGGAGGTGACGGCCCTCGACTACTCGCTCGACAACGCCGAGCCCCTGATCTTCCTGGTCGCGGCCGCGCTCGAGCGCCTGACCGCGCGGCTCGAAGCGCGGCTGGTCGCGCCGGCCGCGGTGCGCGTCGCGCTCGACCTCGACCCGCGCGGCGTGCACACCGTGTTCGTCACGCTGCCCGCGCCGTCGTCGGACGTCCGGTCGCTGGCGGGCCTGATCCGGCTCGCGCTCGACGAGCGCCCCCCGCCCGAGCCGGTCCGCGGCCTCCGGGTCCAGGCCGTGCCGGGCGCGCGCGTCCCGGTCCAGGGGCACCTGTTCGGTCCGCCCATGCCGGAGCCGTCCCGGCTCGCCACGCTGGTGACGCGGCTCGCCGCGCTGGCCGGGACGGACCGGGTCGGCGCCCCCGCGGTCGCGGACGAGCGCGGTCCCGACCCCGCGGCGGTCCGGCCGTTCGACCCGCCCGCCATCGAGGAGGAGCGGGCCCGGGGAGCGGCGGCCGCGGCGCGGGCCGTCCT
>VGRB01000696.1 GCA_016875475.1 Deltaproteobacteria bacterium | reverse complement strand
GAAGTCGTCCATGCCTGCCGCCTGATCCTGAACCTGGCCCACCTGATCCGTCATGTTCCTCCGTGCTTCGCCCGCCCCACTGCAAGCTCCCTTCCGTACACCTGCGGGCTTCCCTCCGCCGGCTGGCGGCGAGGGTGGCGTAGTGTAGGAGCGAGGCCAGGGGAAGTCAACATGCATTCTGCGCCCGCGCGGCAAGCGCGTGGAGTGCCCCCGTCGCTCCTGGTTCGGGGTATCATCGCGCCCGGACGCGGGACCAGGCATCCTCAGGGCTCGAGGTCGGGAACCCCGCATGGTTTGCAGGACGTGCGACATCACCGTCCCGGACGCGCGGCGCCGACTCTGCGACTGCGGACGCCCGCTGCGCGACACGGACTCCGGCGACCCGCTGGTCGGGACCACGCTGGCCGGTCAGTTCGAATTGGCCGCGCTTCTCGGCGAGGGCGGCTTCGGCCGCGTCTACCTGGCGGGGAACGTCGCCCTGGACGGCCGTCCCTGCGTGGTCAAGGTCGCCCGGCCCGACCTCGCCCAGAGCCCCGGTTTCAAGGACCGGTTCGAGAAGGAGCGTCGGGCCACGGTGCGCCTTCCGGGCCAGCACACGGTGTCCATCCTGGCCGCCGGGACCGAGCGCGAGAACTGGTACCTGGTCCTCGAGTACCTCGACGGCCGCACGCTCCAGGACGTGATGCGCGAGTCGGCCGGGCCTCTGCCGCTGCCGCGCGTCCTGTCGATCCTGCGCTCGATCGCGCTCGGGCTCGAGGAGGCGCACGCGAACCGCTTGATCCACCGCGACCTCAAGCCGTCGAACGTGGTCTTCACGGACCGCCGCCGCGAGGAGGCGCTGAAGGTCATCGACTTCGGCATCGCGTCGTTCCTCGCCGGCGAAGGGCTGCCGGTCACGGCCAGCCGCGACGCCCTCGGGACCCTGCACTACATGGCCCCCGAGCAGGTCCAGGGCGGTCGCCTCGATGCCCGCGTGGACCTGTATGCGCTCGGCGCGATCGGGTACGAGATGCTAGCGGGGTTCGCCCCGTTCGAGGATCTGGTCAAGCCGGGCGACTTCGGAACCGAGTGGGCCTGGCGACTGAACTTCGCGATGCGGAAGTCGACCGAGGACCCGACCCCGATCGCCGCGGCCGCCTCCGTCCCCGTGCCGGGCTCCGTCGACGCGCTGATCGCAAGCCTGCTCCAACGCGATCCGGGACGGCGACCCGGGTCGGCAGCCGCCGTCATCCGGTCCATCGACCGCATCCTGTCGCCCCGTGATGCCAGGCCGAATGCGCTGACGAGTCCGGAAGGGCCGGACGACCGCGCCACCGGCCCCTGGTCGCCCGAGTGGCCGGACGGGGGCGCCGCCGCGGACACGGACGTGGTCGCCCCGGAGCCATGGCGCGTTCCGTGGTGGCTCGTCGCGGTCGCGGCCGGCGTGTGCGTCGGGATCCTCGCGGCCCTGCTCTCCCTCGGGGCCGGGGAATCGCCTGACCAGCCTGCGACCGCGGCCCCGGCCGCGGCCCCCGAGTCGCCGGCTTCCGCCCCGTCGGATCCCTCGCCGTCCCCGTTCCCCGTCGCGACGCCCGAGTCGGCCGCGCCCGCGCCGCCCGCCGCTTCGCCGGCCCCGGTCCGGACGCCGCCTGCGCCTTCCCAAAA
>VGRB01000695.1 GCA_016875475.1 Deltaproteobacteria bacterium | reverse complement strand
GGGGTCGCGCCCGGCCGCCCCGCGATCTCCTTCCCGTCCACGGTGAAGGTGAAGGTGTCGCTCATCCGTGGCCTCCTTCCTGGTGAACCGACTTCCGGCCGACCAGCCGCTCCGCCGTAGCGACCGCGGCCGCCGGGTCGAAGGTGGGCTGGATCCCGTCGGGACGCGGCTTGACGCGCGCGTCATAGAGCGCCCGGAAGTTGGCGAGCGTGGTCAGCACCGGGTTCGGGGACGTCTGCCCGAGCCCGCAGCGGCTCATCGTCTTGACCGTCTCGCCGAGCTCCTTCAGCTGGTCGAGGTCCTCGGGCGCCGCATTGCCCGCGAGGACCCTGTCGAGCCCCTGTTTCAGGAGCACGTTCCCCGCGCGGCACGGCGTGCAGTACCCGCAGCTCTCCTCGGCGAAGAACTCCATGTACTCGCGCGCGATCCACAGGAGGTCGCGCTCGGGCCCGAAGACCGCGATCGCGCCGCCCGTGGGGGGGTCGTCGGAGCATATCTTCCGCTCGAACTCGGCCGGCCCGATCATGCGGCCGGACGCGCCGCCGACCTGCACCGCGATCGCACCCTCGCCGCCGACGAGCGCGAGCAGGTCCTTGATGCCGGTGCCGAACGGCAGTTCGTAGACGCCGGGCCGGCGGCAGTCGCCGGACACCGACAGCACCTTGGTCCCGGACGACCCGCGGGTCCCCATCTGCGAGAACCACGCGGCGCCCTGGTCCATGATCCGCGCGGCGCAGCAGAAGGTCTCGACGTTGTTGACGGACGTCGGGAGGCCCATGTAGCCCTTCTGCGCGGGGAACGGCGGGCGGTTCTTCGGGTCGCCCCGCCGGCCCTCGCAGGAGGACAGGAGCGCGGTCTCCTCGCCGCAGACGTACGCGCCCGCGCCGAGCTGGATCCGCACGTCGAAGTCGAAGCCCTCGCGGCCGCAGACCGACTTCCCGAGCAGGCCCGCGTCCCGCCGCACCTGGAGGTTGTGCAGGAGCAGCGGGAGCAGGTACTCGTACTCGCCGCGCAGGTAGATGATCCCGGTGGACGCGCCGATGGCGTAGCCCGCTATCGTCATGCCCTCGATCACGAGGTCCGCGCGCTCGGTCAGGATCACGCGGTCCTTGAACGTGCCGGGCTCGCCCTCGTCCGCGTTGCAGACGACGAAGCGCTCGTCTCCGCCGCTCGCGCGCGTGAACTCCCACTTCATTCCGGCGGGGAACCCGGCGCCGCCGCGGCCGCGCAGGCGCGCGGTCTTGATGTCGCGGATGACCTCGGCCGGGCTCATGCCGAGCGCCTTGCGGATCGCCTGCCCCGGCGCGAGCGGCGCGAACACCACCGGCCCGGCCTGCCAGAGGTTGTTCGTCACCATGCCCTGCACGAGCGGGTGGGCGTTCGTCCCGTCGCCGAGCGTCTTCACGAGCTTCCTCGGGTCGCCGTGCTTGCGCAGCTCGCGCACCATCTCGCGTGCGCGATCCGCGGTCAGCCGCGTGACCACGACCTCGTTGACCAGGGCGGCGGGCGCCTGGTCGCACATCCCGATGCACGGGGCGTGCTCGAGCGTGATCCCGTCGCCGGTCGTGCCGCCGAACGCCACGCCCAGCTCGTCCGCGAGCGCGTCGCCGACGCGGTCCGCGCCCTGCATCCGGTCGATCACGACGTT
>VGRB01000694.1 GCA_016875475.1 Deltaproteobacteria bacterium | reverse complement strand
TCCACGCCTCGTCCACCCAGTCCGGCAGGTGGACGTAGCCGGGCTTGTGCGCCTCGGGCGGCTCGGCCGGCGGGATCAGCAAGTGCGAATGCCACTCGTCGCCGGTCGCGTTCGTCGAGACGGAGTGGAACGTGCCGCGGTACCGGCCGCGCTTCTCGCTCCGCTGCGCCTTCGGGTTGTAGATCAGCAGGCCGGTCCCGCCGAGGCCCTTGACCGCGAACACGCCCGCGGCGCGGCGCGGGTGCGTCCAGCGATGCACCTCGTCGGTGGCGAAACCGGAGTCCACGGCCATGGCCGCGATCCGCATCGTCCCGCCGCCGACCCGCGGGGGGTCGCGCAGGCGGATCTCGTCGAGCGAGTCCCAGGTGCCGGGGTCGTACACGGACCCGGGCAGGACGTAGTAGCCTACCAGCCACCGCTCGGTTGTCGGGCCCCAGGCCCACACGGCGCACTCGATGCGCCCGGTCCCGCCCTGGACGTCCACGCCGGAGGTCAGGACCGTTGCGCGGGCGGGGACCAGCGGGGTCTCGCGGGTGTTGCCCCAGTTCTCGCGGCGGCCGAGGAGGGCGCGGACGTCGATCGTCTCGCCGATGACGTCCTCCCAGGGCTCAGCCAGCCGGGTGTTCACGAAGACCCGGAGCGCGGACGTGTCCCCGGCCTTCGCCAGCGCGGTCGCCTTCGCCCATTCGGCCGCCAGGATCCGCCATGACACGGACCCGATCGGCGCGGCGAGCGCGTTGATCTTGTAGCCCCGGGTCCGGCGCTCGGGGTGTGTGTGGACCCAGTGGCCGGCCGCCAGCATCGCGGTCTTGTGGTGCTCGCGGATCGGGGCGTCGCATTCCTGGCAGACGTACCGGACGTCGAAGCCGGGGCCGTCCACGCCGGGGTCGCCGTCCCATTGCAGCCGGTAGGTCTCGGTCCCATCGGCGGCGGCCGTCCGCCAGAGCATCTCGATCTCGCAACCGCAGTGCGGGCACGGCATCAGCCAGTGCGCCTGCGACGACTCGTCGTACTCGCGCTGGATCCGGGACGACGGCGCAAGGGTGGGCGTCGAGGTCAGCAGTTCCTTGGCGCGCTCGCCCGAGTCGGACAGCCGCTTCTCGGCCAGGCCGAGAGGGTCGCCCTCGGCCCCGGCGCTTGGCGGGTACCGGTCGATCTCGTCCGCGAACAGGCACCGGATCGGCCAGGACGCGAGCCGGGCCGCGCTGTTGGCCCCGGCCAGGATCAGCATGCCGCCCGGGAAGGTCTTGTCCAAGAGGGTGTTGCCGGAGTCGCGGGCCCGAGGCTCGGCGACCTTGCCGCGGAGCGCGGGGCAGTCGAACAGGTGCCGGAGCCGCTGCTTGCTGTAGCCCTTGCAGTCGTCGAGGGTCGGGCGCAGCAACAGGAACGAGCAGGGCGCGTGGTCGACCACGTAGCCGAGCCAGTTGTTCCCGATCTCCGACTTCCCCATCTGCGACGCGAACAGCAGCACGAGCCGCATGCAGGGGTCGTGAAGCGCGAGACGGGCGAGCGGCTCGTTCAGGTAGGGCCGGGCCAGCGGATCCCACCGGCCCGGGTTCGCGGACTCGGCCGAGGACAGCACGCGGCGGGCGGCGGCCCAGGACGCCGGGTCGTAGCGGGGCGGGGGCATGGCGCCGGCGCACCATGCCCC
>VGRB01000693.1 GCA_016875475.1 Deltaproteobacteria bacterium | reverse complement strand
CGGGCGCGGCCGGCGGCACCGGCCCGTCCGCGTGCTTCCCGCCGGACCGTTCGCCGCCCCGACGTTCGCCGTCCCGACGTTCGCCGTCCCGACGTTCGCCGTCCCGACGTTCGCCGCCCGACCGTTCGCTGCCCGACCGTTCGCCGTCCGACAGCCCGTCGCCTCCGCGCGCGGCCGGCGGCACCGGCCCGTCCGCGTGCTTCCCGCCGGACCGTTCGCCGCCCCGACGTTCGCCGTCCCGAGGTTCGCCGCCCGACAGCCCGTCGCCTCCGCGCGCGGCCGGCGGCACCGGCCCGTCCGCGTACTTCCCGGCCGACTGTTCGCCCCCCGGCAGCCCGTCGCCTCCGCGCGCGGCCGACAGCACCGGCCCGTCCGCGCCCCCAGCGATCGCGACGAGGCCGTCGCGGAACCGCTCGAGCTGCCCGGGGGTCGCGAACGCCTCGCCCTTCTCGCGGCCGCGGTGCGCCTCGGTCAGCAGCTCGCAGAGGTTGCGCCAGCCCGCGGCGCTCTCGCAGAGCAGCAGGACCCGTCCGGGCGTCCCGCACCGCGGATCGAGCGCCACCGTCGCACCGACGATCGGACGGATCCCGAGCGACCGCGCGGATTTGGCGAACCGCGGGACGCCATAGACCCCGTCCGCGTCCGCGATCGCCATGGCCTGGTACCCCATGGCCGCGGCCGCGTCCGCCAGCTCCTCCGGCTGCGACGCGGCCCGCAGGAACGTGAACGCGCTCGCCGCCCTCAGCTCGACGTACACGGTCTTGCCTCCAGGAGCCGTGCCTGTCGTCAGGATAGTGTACGTTTGTACACGTGTCAACGCGGCCAGGACAAGGCCACGAGGCGGCGGACCAGATCGTCGCGGAAGGCGGCCAGTTCCACGGCCGACACCGGGAGGAGCAGATCGAGCGAGAAGGGATCGACCGGCACGTCGCGCAGCACGAAGGCGAGCGTTGACGGGTCCATTCCCCCGTCTTTCCGGCGGGCCGCGTCCAGGTGGGCAAGCGGATCGAGACCGCCACGGGCGATGAAGTACAGGTCCACGAGGTCCTTCACCTCGGCGCGGCCGAGGAGGGCGCACAGCTTGTTTGCGATGAGGTCCGGCAGGGCATCCAGCCGGATCCCGTCGCGGACCGGCTTCTCGTGCACCGGGACCACCTGGGCGGCGGTTTCGTGTACCAGGTCCGATCCAAGCCTCCTCCACTCGGCGATCAGCCAGGCCCAGAACGCGCGTCGTCGGCCGAGGCCGGGAGCGATGGCGTCCCACTCGTCCGCGACGACCTGCGGCTCGACGAACGCCCACACGTCGTCGGTCCGGGCCTCGCGGAGCATGGTCCTCAGCAGGGGGACGCGTTGCGGGTGTCCGGGGTCGGCCAGGATCGCTCGCAGCCCGGACACCGTGGTGGTGCGGTCCCATAGGAAGTACGGTACCTTGTCCGGGTCGGTCAGGTCGGTCGCCAGCGCCGCCTGCCGTGCGCGTCCAGTCATCGCGTCACCTCGCATGGATCATGGCACGGGCATCGCCGCGCTTCAACGCCGCGAGACGCCCCCAAATCGTCGGGTGCCGTCGGCCGGCCACGCCGGGTAGGTCCTCGCCCCCCACCTTCTGGCGTCCGGTCGGGGGTCCGACCGATGGCAACTCGGGCTCCGCGGCGTCCGCAGCCCGGTC
>VGRB01000692.1 GCA_016875475.1 Deltaproteobacteria bacterium | reverse complement strand
GGGCGCCCGCGCGGCGGCCGCAAGGCGGCCGCGCAAGGGGGGTGGCCCGCGCCCCGCATCGCGGGGCGGCGGGCAGGGGGGCGAGCCGCGCCCCCCTCCGATCGATGCCCCTGGGGCCTGCCGGGTGCGGGACGTGGGGTACGTCTCTCGACGGGCGTCGTTCGGGACCGCCTGCCGCGCGGGCCGGGCGACGGCGCGGAATGCCCGGGACTGCCCGAGGTTGGCCCACCCCAACGGAACCCGTACAATACCGCCATGAACGGGCGAACCCACCGGTGCCGGTTCCCGGTTTCCCTTCTCGCGGCGCTGGCCGTCGCGGGCTGCACCACCATCCAGCAGGCGGACAACGCGGACAACCCGCCCCCGCCCGCGGACAACGGCGAGACCCCCGTCGTGTTCCCGGACGCGAACGGCGAGTCCGGCCCGGACCTCCCGCCCGACCCGATCGGGGAGGCGGTCGAGGACGTCCCGGCCGACCTGACCGCGGACGAGGCGCCCCCGCCGGACCTAGCCGAGCCGCCGCCGGACGTGCCGGACGCGATCGACATCAAGGAGGTCAAGCCGGACGGGCCGTGCGAGCCGAACTGCACCGGCAAGGTCTGCGGCTCGGACGGGTGCGACGGGATCTGCGGCTTCTGCCCCTACGGCTGGGCGTGCAACCAGTACGGGACGGTCTGCTCGCCGATCTGCACCCCGAACTGCGCGGGCAAGTCGTGCGGACCCGATCAATGCGGCGGCGTGTGCGGCCCGCCCGCGCTGAAGGGCGAGTGCGAGGAGAACTACAGGTGCAACACCAAGATCGGCGCGTGCGAGCCGGAGACGGTCTGCACGCCAGCGTGCGGCGGGCGGGTCTGCGGCGACGGCGGCTGCGAGGGTGACGAGTTCGCGAACGCGTGCGGGACGTGCGCGGAGTCGCAGAGCTGCACGGACGACGGGCTGTGCATCGCGGGGCCGTGCGCCGGGGTCCACCCGACCCAGGGCGCGTGCAAGGGCATGAAGGCGCTCTCGTGCGTGAAGGACCCGAGCGGCAACCCGATGCTGCTGACCGTGGACTGCGCCAACATGGTCGACATGATCTGCGGCTGGGATCCCTGGAAGAGCAGGTTCGGCTGCGTCCCGAAGCCCCCCTGCGTCCCGTCGTGCAAGATCCCGGACTCGGACGAGATGAAGGAGTGCGGCGACGACGGCTGCGGCCACGAGACCTGCGGCCAGTGCCCGGTCGGCTGGGGCTGCCCCGCGTTCCGGTGCCGCCCGATCGACGGCGCGACCTGCGGCTGGATCACGTCGATGGGCTTCTGCTGGCCGGACAACGTGCTGTACTGGTGCTCGTCCGAGGACCCGACCCAGGGCGCGATCTCGTCCAAGAACTGCAACACCGACAAGAAGATGTGCGCCTACGTGCAGTCCACGCAGGCGTACGACTGCCTGTAGGCCCTCCCGCTCGAGGTCAGGGCATGAAGCGGTCCGCAGTCGCGACGATGGTGGCGCTCGCCGTGCTCGCCGCGCTCGCGTGCGGCGCTGGCGCGGGAGGGATCGGGTCTCCCCCCGACGTCGGCGCCGACTCCCCCCCCTCGTCCGAACCGGGCGGGGATATTTCCCGTGCCCGACCCGGGCTCGGATGACCTCCCCGTCCCCGAACCCGAGCCCGAGCCCGTACCCGAGACCGCA
>VGRB01000691.1 GCA_016875475.1 Deltaproteobacteria bacterium | reverse complement strand
CCGCGAGCGCCGGGTCCGAGACGACCCCGATCCGGCGGCCCGCGATCGCGCGCGGCACCAGCGGCCCGATCGGAGGCACGACCTCGCGCAGGCCCTCCTCGGCCGCGCGCCCGGCCTCGGCGTCGCGCCCGAGCCACGCGCCGACCGACCGGAGCCACGCCGTCGTGCCCTCCAGGCCGACCGGCAGCGGCACGTCGAGCACGCGCGCGCCGGACCGGGCCGCGACCGCGCGCGCCGCCGTGCCGCCGTACGGCAGGGCGAGCAGGTGGCGGGACGCGCCCGCCGAAGCCAGCCGCGCCACCGGCTCCCCGGCGGTCCAGACCGACGAGACCTCGACCCCGAGGGACTCGACGAGCCGGGTCAGCTCTCGCACGTCCGCCCGGCAGTCCGCCTCGTCGCGGTCGAACAGGTGCCCGATCACGCCCACGGTGTCCCGGTCGCCGGTGCAGGCCGCGTCGGGCAGGGCCCGGGCCAGCGCGACCAGCGCCGCCCCGATCGCGTCCAGCCAGTCGCGCGTCAGGGACAGGTGCTCGATCGGGCGCGCCGGCGCACCGGTGGCCTTCGAGACGGCCGCGGCGAGGGCGTCCAGGTCCTCGCCCGCGATACGCGACGGCGTCATCTCCGAGACCAGGACCGCTCCCGGCCGCCGTCGCGACGCGAGGTCCGCGAGCCGATCGAGCATGCGCGCGCTGCCGCCGGTATCGAGCCGCGACGGTCCCGCGTCGGTCACGAACAGGCGGTCCTCGCCGTCCATGCGCATCAGGCGCTGCCGCCACGCGTGCGACTCGAGCCCGGACTCCACCATCAGCTCGGCCACGCACCGGCCCGCGTCCAGCACGACCCACAGGTCCGGCACGCCCACGAGCGCGAGGTAGATCCCGTCGAGCCAGGTCGGCGTCGTCCTGAGCGAGAAGTCCGTCACGGCGCGTCGCCTCCCAGCAGCCGCGCGTAGCGCGCGTGGAACGGAACCCGGCAGAGCGCGAGCAGCCGGCGGGCGGTCGCGACCGCGCCGGGGATGCCGGGCACGAGCAGCCGGACGTCGAACGGGGTCGCACCCGCCCGCGTCACGCGCGAGTCGCCCGCGTGGTCCGAGTAGACGAGGTCGCACGCCGCGCGCCGGAGCGTCTCCACGATCGGCTCGTCGCAGCCCTGGAGGACCAGGTCCGGCGCATCCGGGGGGGGGACGGGCGCGGCGGCGGCGCGCGGCCGGGCGAGCACCACGATCGGGCGGAGCCCCAGCTCGCGGAGGAGCGCGACCGGGTCGAGTCCGAAGAAGACCCTCGGCGACAGGGCCTCGCCCGCCTCGTCCGCGGGCACCACGAGGCCGACCCGCCGGGCACCCGTCTCGCCGTGCAGGGCGGCGAGGCGCTCCGGCCACGGACCCGCGAGCGAGGCGCGGGCCTCCGGGTCCGCCGGGGGCAGGCCGACCGCGGCACGGACGCCGTCCAGCCACGCCAGCGTGCCTTCGATCCCGAACGGCGCCGCGACCCGGCGCACCGCGACGCCGAGCCGCGACACGGCCGGCAGCAGTCCCTTGTCCGCGACCGCCCACGGCGTCACGACCCACGCGGACGCGCGCGGCCACGCCGGGACCGACCCGGGGTCCATGAACGGGAAGGACGCGCCACAGAAGGCCACGCCCGCGGCCGCGACCATGTCCAGCAGCCCCGCGCG
>VGRB01000690.1 GCA_016875475.1 Deltaproteobacteria bacterium | reverse complement strand
GCGGGTGTGGGCCAGCATCGTTGACGACATGACCACGGTCATCGAGCAGATGTTCGACGAGGCGGAACGGCGCGACCCCCTCCGGCAGAAGCGCTGGTTCTTCGTCGCGGACGGCGACGTGAAGCTCCAGCGGGCTGTCCGTGGGGAGGCGCTCCCAGTAGGCCCACGACACGGGCAGCAGGCCCGAGGGCGCAATGCCGTGCCCGTGGGCGATGGGCGAGAAGACCAGTTCGCCGCGGGCGCATGGGATCGCGGCCACGGCGCAGGCGGCCCGGTAGCGCCCCTCCGGGACGTCCGGGTCGCGGTCCGAGTACGGCGAGGCCAGGTAGGTCAGGTGCTCGTGCTTGCCGTTCACGCCGCCACCTCCTGGCGGACGATGAAGCCGGCCTCGTGCAGGTGCTGGAGCCCCTCGTCGCAGTCGTAGCCCCCGTCGTACGGCAGGACCTCGGCGCGGATGCGCCGCGGCCAGTCCGCCAGGCACCACAGGCGGAGGCTCAGGAGCCGGTCGTCGGCGCCGACGGCCGCGAGCGGACGCACGTGCGGCGCGACGCCGAGCGGACGCTGGTGACGACGGTGGGGCCGGTTCCAATGGAGCGGCACCCATTCCGGATCGTGGCTTCGCCCCATGCGCGCGAGAACTACGAGCCCGAGGCCCTTGTGCAGTCGGAGATCGCCGGCTTGAACAGGCAGGGCATCTTGCACCCGGACAAGCACTTCACGTGGCCGGGTGGCGACTACCTCCGGTATCACCGGGAGCAGGTGTTCGAGCGGAGGTTCCCGGGGTCATGAGATGGGTTGGTGGCCACCCCGGAAGCGCGTATATGCGTTCCGGAACTGGCACTTGACTCCCCCGCCCCTTCCTGCGACCGTCACCCTACGTCGCGTCCGGCCGCGACCAAGCACCTGGGAGGGAACACCTGATGGCCAAGCTCAGCACGTCGCGTTTCCTTGCGGACGAGCTCCGCCGCGTCCTCAACGACTTCCGGCGCGTCGACGCCGACATCGAGCGCCTGGCCGCCGAGCGGAATCGCCTCTCGACGGTCACACACCGGCTGCTGCAGCTCCTGCGCCGCCTCGTCGGCCCAAGGGCCGCCGACAGGCTCGTCGGGGACCTCGGGCTTGCCGAAGTCCTGGCGAAGCCGCCGGCCCAGCCCGGGCGGAAGCCGGCCGTAGCGACCACGCCTGCCGGGCCCGCCGCCGCTCCTCCGGCCGCGGGCGTAGGGAAGACCGTTCCGGAGCCCATTGCCGCCGGGACCCCGATCAGGATTGAGACCGGCAAGTACGCGTGGTGGACCGGGACGATCCGATGGACGCATGTGAAGGGCACGACCCGGACCTACACGGCCACGGTCACCGGCCCGGACGGGAAGCGCACGCGGGCCCAAGTCGCGCACGCGACGATCCTGCGAAGCCACCTCATCAACCCCGAGCACCTCCGGCCCGACGCGTTCGACGACTTCATCCGGCGCCGCGCGTGCGGGCTTCTGGACCTGATCGAGAAGGCGACCGGCAAGGCCGCCTCCGGGAGAGACCCGGAGGAGGTGTTCCGGGAGTTCGGAGGGGCTCTGAAGCCGTGATAGGCTCGCGAGAACCGGGTGCGTCCGGGATACCGCGGCGGAGGACTGAGACGTGCTGGAGCGCATCATCATCCGGAACTTCAAGCGCTTTCGCCGGGCCGCGATCGAGCTTTC
>VGRB01000689.1 GCA_016875475.1 Deltaproteobacteria bacterium | reverse complement strand
GGGGGTCGAGGCGTACCGCTTCCTGCTCGACGTCGAGGACAAGACGCTCCGGTGGGCGAGCGACGCGCCGCTCGAGCACTCGTTCTCCGCGAGCGCGCCGACCACGGTCGAGACGGTCGAGTTCGAGCTGGTCGTCTCGTCGCCGTTCGCGAAGGAGCGGTTCGCGGACCTGTCCATGGACCCGGCCAGCCCCTCGTTCTGCGAGCGGGTGGTCGCGGGCCGGTCCCAGGTGATCCGCCTGCGCGTGCTCCGGTCGCCGTCCGCGGCACCGGCCAACTACCCGGAGGACGCGGCCGACGTGCGGCTGACCGGAGGCCAGGACGGGCTCCACAACGCGACGCCGGACGACTTCATCGGCATGTCCGGCGGGCCGGCCGAGCGGACCGGGCTCGCGGTGCTCGAGCTGGACGAGGAGGTCGACCTCCTCGCGGTCCCGGACATCATGTGGATCTTCCGCCGCAACGCGAACAAGGACGGGCTCCCGTTCTCGACGCTCGCGGACGTGCAGGTGGTCCAGGACGCGATGATCGCGCAGTGCGAGCGGCTGCACGACCGGTTCGCGATCCTCGACTCGCCCTTCCCGGAGAGCGTCGATCGCACGCGCGAGTACCGCCTGCTCTTCGACACGCGCTTCGCGGCCCTGTACTTCCCGTGGATCGTGACCACCCACCGCGGCCGCCGGCTGTCCGTCCCGCCGTGCGGGCACATGGCCGGGATCTACGCGCGGTGCGACGAGGCCATGGGCGTGCACCGCGCACCCGCGAACGAGGTGATCGAGGGGGCCGAGGACCTGTCCCTGCTGCTGCGGGACGAGGACGTCGGCTACCTGAACTCCGAGGGCATCAACTGCCTGAAATCGCTGTCGACCCGGGGCCTGCGGGTCTGGGGCGCGCGCACCATGTCCTCGGACCCCCAGTTCCGCTTCCTGAACGTGCGGCGGGTCCTGAACGCCATCGGCCGGGCCATGAACGCGAGCCTCCAGTGGGTCGTGTTCGAGCCGAACGTGCCCTCGCTGTGGAAGACGGTGTCGCGGAACGTCAACCAGTTCCTGATGGACCTGTGGCGGCGCGGCTGGTTCTCCGGCGAGACCCCGGAAGAGGCCTTCTTCGTCAAGTGCGACGAGGAGACGAATCCCCCGGAAGAGCGCGACGCGGCGCGCCTGATCGTCGAGGTCGGGGTGGCGCCGGTCCGCCCGGCCGAGTTCCTGACCCTGCGCGTGGCCCAGGAAATGCAAGAAAACACCGAGACGCCCTAGCACCCGGTTCAAGGGGGCGTCGTGGACCGTGACCCGGGAACGTGGATCGCGGGCTCTGAAGCGTCGGAGGTGACCGGATGGACCCGAAGAGCATCGGCAACGCGGTGGCGCAGAACCTCGGTGGGAAGGGGGCGAAGGCCGCGGCCGACCTCGCGACCAAGCACCTCGGCAGCACCGCGGGGCAGCTCGTCGGCTCGCTCGGCGGGAAGGCGGTCAACGCGCTCGTCGGGTTCCTGTTCGGCCGCACCGACCCGGACATCCCGTTCTCGTTCTTCGTCGAGATCGGCGGCATCCGGTGCGTGAAGTTCACCGAGGCCAAGGGCCTGAACTGGAAGGCCGACGTGGTCACCTTCCGCGAGGGCGGCAACAACCGGCACGCCGTCAACCTGATCGGCCCCGGGTCCTTCACCCCGCTGGAGGTCAAGAAGGGCTTCTTCTCGGCGTTTT
>VGRB01000688.1 GCA_016875475.1 Deltaproteobacteria bacterium | reverse complement strand
GGGGCCGAACGCCGGGTCCATGTGGAAGTGATCGTGGTGCTCGTGGGTCGAGGCGACCACGTCCACGCGCTCGGCGAACGGCCGGAGCCCGAGCCTGCCCCCGAACGCCCCGGGCTGGTAGGGGTCGAGCAGGACCCGGAGCCCCGAGGCGGACTCGGCCAGGAAGCATGCGTGCCCGACGAACGTGAGCCTCATGCGACCCTCCGCTGGAACCCGCGCCACGGCCGGCCGGGGTGTCAGAACTGTCCGAGCGCCCGCACCCGGATCGGGGACCAGGGCAAGGACGAGTCCGAGACGGACACGGTCTCCTGCCACGCGACGAGCGCGGACGTGCCCGGGCCCCAGGCGGACGCGACGTCGATCGCGAACGGCCCCTCCTGGCCCGGCACGACCTCCGGCGACCCGTCCACCGGCTTCCCGTCCTGGTCCAGCCGCCACAACTCGATCTTCATCGACACGGGCTGGTCCGCCGCAACCGCCCCGCACGCCACGGCGACCGCGAAGCCCGTGCCGGTGCGCGCCACGCTCGCGAGCCACGGGTAGCACGCGTAGTCGGAGAACGCGTCCCATTGCCCGATCGAGACGGCCGCCTTCCCGGCGGGGAGGCCGTACGCGTCGAGCTTCCGGCTCCACAGGCGGAACGCCTGCTTGCCCCCCCATTCGCCGATGTCGCCCCAGACGGCCAGGAACCCTTCCGCCGCGGCCGTGCAGCGGGGGGGGATCGGCATGTCGGCCTTGAACTTCGCCAGCTCGTAGGTGTCCACGTCGCCGTTCGGGAGCACCCTGGTCACCGAGTCGATGATGTCCATCCCGGCGTCCTCGACCCACACGACCACGTGCGCTTCCGGGCCCGCGCACGCGCCGCCGGGGAGCGACCTCCGGCCCTCCGGCACGACCCTCGTCGCGGGGCCGGGCGTCGCCTTGGTGCCGCCGAGCGAGATCCGCGCCCAGAGCGCGTCCTGGTCGTTGCCGCCCGTATTCCCTTCGCCCCAGGTCACGATGCCCGTCGAGCCCGAGACGTCCAGGAAGATGCCGGACCCGGGCTTCTTGGCGAGCGGGATGTGGACGGGCTCCTGGATGACCGGCCCCTCCTCGGTGATCGGGGTCAGCTTGACCGCGAACGCGTCGGGGGGGGCCTCCAACCGCACGTAGGCCCCGAGCAGGAAGGTCCCTGGCAGCAGCGGCGCCAGGACCGGCCGCGGCCCGCCCGACTCCGGGGCCCAGGACGGACCCTCGATGTTGTGGATCTGGCCGAGCTTCCCGTGGTCGTCCACGAGCCTCACCCGGACGCCCATCCGCCCGAGGGCGACCCTCTCGCAGGCCAGCGCGCCGCCGTCCGCGTCCCCCGCGGCGGCCGGGGCGCGGCCTTCCCCTTCGAGGAGCAGGGTGACGGACTCGCACGTGTCGCCGCACAGGTCCGCACCAGCGTCCCCGGGGTCGCAGGTCTCCGGGGCCTCGACGAGCGCGTCGCCGCAGCACGGGTGGATCTCGGGGAACACGCAGCCTTTCCCCGGGTCGCAGGTGTCGGTCGTGCACGCGTTCCCGTCCCAGCACGTCAGGTCCGCGTGCCCGCAGCCGGCCGACTTGTCGCACGTGTCCGTGGTGCAGGCGTTCCCGTCGTCGCACGCGTAGTCGTTGCGGCACCCGGTCAGCTTGTCGCAGGTGTCGGTCGTGCACGCGTTCTGGTCGTCGCAGTCCACGGCCGCGTGGCCGCAGCCCGACGC
>VGRB01000687.1 GCA_016875475.1 Deltaproteobacteria bacterium | reverse complement strand
TTTTGCCGTCCCGCCACCGTAACGGTGGGGGAGACGGCAGACCCCTCTCGACGTTCGCGCGGGCTGGTCGCCCGCACGACGTCTCGTCGGGGCTCCCGCGGCGGAACGCCGCGCTCGCCCTTGTTTCCGGGCAGTCACGGCGCTTCGCTCGCCTCGAACCGGCACGGCCTGGGGACCCCGTCGCTTCGCGACCCCCAGGCCTAGACCTCGGCGGTCGCCCTGCGGGCTCGGCCTCGGTCAGCCGGTTCGGGCGCGTGACGGGGGCGCGCGCAAGACGGGAGCGGTTGCGGGCGAGACCCGCGCGATCTCCCGGGCCAGGCTCCATCCCGGCCCTTGATCCTTACGCAGAAGCGCGGTATCAAGAAAGAGAGAAAACTAGAATTCGAGAAAGTGCGACAATGAGACGATCACGCTACATGCCCGCATCCGGGGACGCCGACGAGCCGACGAGCCCGCGCAGCCGGCACCTTGCCGTGCTCGAAGCTGCTCTCCGGTACCGCTTCCTTGGCTTCGACGACATTGCCGAGATACTCGGCTCGTCGGCCCACCAGCGGATTGTCACCGAACTCTTCCACCGGGGGTTTCTGGCCCGGCACCATGTCTTCAGAGGGGACGAGTGGAACCGCCGGGGGAGCCCGGCCGCGATCCATGTCCTGACCCCCGGCGGCCTGCGGGCTCTGGCCGAGGCCAAGGGGATCGATCTGTCCGAGGATCCCCACAAGAGCACCAGGAAGCGCGTGCAGTCACGTGCGCGGCCGAAGGAGGGGGAGGGGGTCTTTACCGCGCACGGCTGGTCCCTGGCGCGCTTCCAGCGGGCCGTCGACCGCAGCGCGGAGTCGGCCGGCCTCGAGGTCCTCGACTTCTTCGCGGACCGAGAGTACGGCACACCCGAGTTCCGGATCCCGACGCCGCAGGTCGTCCAGAACGCGGACGACGCGACGCGCGAGAGCCGTCCCTACATGGTCAAGGGGCGCGATCAGGCCGTGCCAATCCAGCCCGACGCCGTCTATATACTCCGCAACGCGGCGGGGGAGGAGCGGGTCTACATCGCCGAGATCGACAACGCGCGGCGGAAGCGCACACGCTACCTGCGCCGCGCGCTCGCGTACTGGCGCCTCGTCAGCGCGCCAGAAGGGATCGCGGCCCTGCAGGAGACCTTCGGCGCAGCAACGGCCGACCTCGTCTTCGTCTCGCCGACGAGGGCCCGCCGGGACCAGCTCCGCGCACTCACGCTCCTCACGCCGACGATCAAGCGCCAGGCGATCTTCTGGTTCGTCGCCCTCGAGGACATCCTCGAGGGCCGCGAGGACAGAATGACCGTCGCCGGCGACGGTCTCTTTGACCCGGCCGCCCCAGTTGCACTCAAGCTCGACGGGACGACATCACCGCTTGGGATGCCCGGTTTTTTGCTCGACGGGCACCGATCGCGCTAGACTGGGGGCACAGCCTGAACGGTTCGCCCCTGGTCTTTCCGGGTATAGGCATGCCCGGCGTGCCAGGTGAAGCGACCCCGCTTCCTGTCCAACCTGGCTGCCGGGCCTCATGCCCGCACACCACGGACGGCGGCCGGGGATCGCACCGGGGGGATGCGCTTCCTCGCTGCGCCGGCGTTGGACAGCCGGCTGAGCCCGAGCGAGCCGAACAGGCTGCTTCTCTTTTTCAAGGAATCTAGATATCTAGACCGCCCGTCTGATCCTAGTGCTTCCGGTCCTCCGGCGGACACGGGGG
>VGRB01000686.1 GCA_016875475.1 Deltaproteobacteria bacterium | reverse complement strand
CCCCCCGGACGCCGACCCGGTCCGGACCACCCGGCCCCCGCTCGCGACGATGCGCGTCGCCGACGCGCGCGCGACTTCGATCGACGCGATATCGAAGCCCGGCCCGGCGATATCGAGGACTCGGGACAGCGGCTTCGGGGCCTCCGCGGGCGCCGCGGGCGGGCGGCCGAGCTCGGCAAGGCACGACGGCTCGCCCTCGCGCTCGACGAGCGTGATCGACACGCCGCTCGCCCGCACCGCCCGGACCCGCGGCTGCTCCGCGCGCAGCTCGTCGATCGCCCACGCGATCTCGAGGCGCTCGACGGACACGAGGTCGGGCGCGATCGACCGGCACGGTCCGGGCTGGGCGACGCGGACTCCCTCGAGCACGACCCCGGACATCGGCGACAGCGAGGCGGCGCGCCAATCCACGTCCAGGCCGGTCGCCGACTTCACGCGCTCTCCCACGAAGGACCGCACGAGATCGGAGTCGAGCGAGTTGAGCAGCAGGGCCGCGGCGGCCGCCGCCAGCAGGACGAGCGCGACCGGGACCCCGATCGCCCACGCGAGGACCTTCGCTGTCCGATGTCGCGCCATCGGGCCGGATTGTACTCCGGGCATGCGACAGCGCGGAATGCTCGGCACGATCCTGTTCGTGGTGCGGGTGGCCTCACGCATTCCGTTCCCGGTCCGGCGCGCCGCGGTCGCGGTCGCGGCGGACCTCGCCATGCCTCGTGCTCGTCGCGGGCATGACGCTGATCGTGGTCGGGCCGCCGAGGGCCTTCAAGGAACTCGTGGAGATGGCGGCAGGATCCGGGATTGCGGGGGGGGCGGCGGTACCTCCAGCGAGCCAACGTCCGGTCGTGGCAGGGCTTCCTGTCTGTCGATTCCGCGGCGCCCGCTTCCCGCCGTCGTTCCAGCGTTTCCGCGCACCGCAACCCCCCGTCACACAAGCGGGTTCGGCCTGTCGGGAAACTGTCGGGAGATCGGGGGCGAAAAATATTTTCGTCGCAAGTCCTCGGAAATCCACGAAAGTGCCGAAGCGCGAAAAAATGGTGTTGACAGGGTTTCGGGGCCTGGGGTATTCTCAAAAATGGACCTGGGGACAGGGGCCAACAGCCGGTCCGACACCCGGACACGATCGGGGTGACCCGGAAGTGCGCGGGATGAGGACGAAAACCTCGTAGGGGCCGGCAGCCTCGGGAGAGGCAAGCCCACATCCCTCGTTCTTTGAAACTCTGGAGTACAGGGAACAGAACCCGGAACGGGGGCTCTTTCCGAAGTGCAGGAGAGGAGGGCCGTTCCGTCGAACACGCGGAATCGCGCGAGCGAGGACGAGGTGACGGCGGGCCGGATCGCGCACGACGTCTTCGGACGTGACGGCGCGGGACGGCAGGTCCGAGGCACGGGATGGGGAGGGCCTCAGGGAGGGAGAAACCCAGGAGAGCCGGGACGGTCGCCAGCGGGGAAACCCACGCGGCGACGCGTTCCAACCGGCAGGGAGCCCGATCGCGAAGGCGTCGAGAGACGCCCGAGGGAGGAGGCTCGGCAGCCCGATCCGCGAAGGACGCCGAGAGGCGTTCGGAAGGAGGAGGCCGCGGGGAGGAAACCCCTGGAGCGAGGCCGCGACCGGCGGAAGCCGACGCGCCGAGCCCGTGCGTGGGACACCGGAACCGACCGGACGAACCGGACCGAAAGGAAAGGGGAGGACGGGACGGGGAAGGCGATCCCGTTGCCGCCGAAAGGGGG
>VGRB01000685.1 GCA_016875475.1 Deltaproteobacteria bacterium | reverse complement strand
CCGGTCCCCGCCCCCGACCCCGTCCCCGAACCCGAGCCCGAGCCCGAACCCGCCAGTGCCAGTGCCCGTGCCCGTGCCCGATCCCATCCCACCGGCCCTACAGCGCCTCGAACACCCCGGCATCGAGCCTGGCCCGCAGCCGCGCCTCCAGCACCGTCACCTCGGCCGCGAGCGGCGCCGGCAGGCCGGCCGCGCGGGGCATCGCGTCGTCGCGGACCGCGCGGAGCGCCGCGCGCAGCGCCTCCTCGTCCGTGAACACGCTCTCCCCCCCCTGGTCCCGCTCGACCGGGAGCAGCCTGAACCCGACCCCCATCCGGGCGGCCAGGTCCATGAAGCCGCCGATCTCGTTCACGTTCGATCGCATCAGCACGAAGCTCAGCAGGACGCGGGGCCGCCCGCGCCACTCCCGGGACGCCGACACCAGTGCTGCCACGTTCGCGAGGACCCGGTCGAACCCGCCCGGCCGCCCCGAGACCCGCTCGTGGGTCGCGACCGTCGCCGCGTTGACCGACACGATGATCGTGTGGAACCGCGCCCGCCCCATGTCCCGCAGCAGCGCGGGCTCGAGGAGCAGGCCGTTCGTCGTGAGCGCCAGCCCGAGGTCGGGGTGGCGGTCCGCGTCGCAGGCCCGGACCAGCTCGGCGAACCGGGACGACATCAGCGGTTCCGCGCCGGCGAACGACAGGTCGCGCAGGGTCGGGAGCAGGTCGAGCACGGACCGGAACACCGCGTCCGGCATGTCCCCGAACGGGCCCGCCTCCACGTGGACCGGGCACATGCGGCAACGGTTGTTGCAGTGGAGGGACGGCGAGACCACGAGACACGACGGCCGCGACCGCAGCACGTCCGCGCGCTCGAGCACCTCCTCGACCTGGAGCCGCAGGTTCTCGTACGCGACCCGGCCCGACGGCACCGAGGGCGCGAGGTCGCCGCTGTGCGCGGCGCCGAAGAAGACCGGGCACTCGGGGCGGCAGGCGTCGCTCGCGCGGTCGGCCGCGATCGCCCGGCGGACCGCCCGCATTCCCGGCGAGTTCCAGACGTCGAGCAGGGGCTCGCGCTGCCAGTTCCCCGTGGCCGAATGGACCTCCTCGCGCAGCAGGCTCCCCCGGCACGGGGCCACGGACCCGCGCGGGTTGTGCGCCGCGAGCACGGTCCAGGGGCTCGTGCACGCAAGCCGCGGCGCGGCCGCGAGCCGGTCCAGGAGCGTCGCGAGGTCGCGCCGCCGGAGCAGCACCTGGGCGGGTCCGGCGGGTCCGCGTTCCGCCGCGTCGCGGACCACCGGCAGGACCGGCCGTCCCGGCGCCGGCGCGAAGTGCGCCGACTCCCCCCCGCAGGCGCCGGCGAGCGCGCAGGCGCCGCACGCCTCGAACGGCCGCGGCGTGTCCCGCTCGGGGGGGATCGGCGCGCCGAGGCCCGCGACGTCCACGAGGCAGGGCGGAGGGGCGGGGCTCGCGAGCCGGACGGGCACGCCGCGGGCGGAGGCAGCCGCGATTGCGTCCGCGACGGCCGTCGCCGCGTCCCGGAAGTCCCAGGGCCCGGGCAGGCCCGACCGGGCGGACGCACCGAACGCCAGGTGGATCGCCGACACGCGGGGCGCCCGGTTCAGCGCCCTGCGGACGGTCTCCGCGAGCCCGGCGTGCGTCCCCGCCAGGACCGGGACCTCCAGTTCCACGCCGAGGCCGGCGTCGCCCGCGGCGTCGAGCAGCGCCGCGAGCCGCGCGGTCGCGG
>VGRB01000684.1 GCA_016875475.1 Deltaproteobacteria bacterium | reverse complement strand
GCGCATGACCCAGATCACCCGCGAGTACGTGGACGTCCAGCCCGGCAAGACGCCCGCGGTCCGCAACATCAAGTACCTGGATTCGAACCGCACCTCGAACGTCCTGAACATCGACGCGCGGATCGGCCTGTACCGGGACCTGGAGCTGTTCGCGGTCTTCCCGATCGTGCTCTCGGACCGGAACGAGCTGGACTACACGAGCGGCGCCACCGCCATAGCCGACACGCCGAAGGGCGCCGGGGGCCTGACCCAGGAGCCGACCGGGAACGTCCCCCTGTTCCAGCTCCCGTTCACCGGCGCGAAGCGGGTCGGGTTCGGCGACATGACGCTCGGTCTCAGGTACGCGCCACTCCAGCAGTGGCGCGACCCGCTGTACCCGTCGCTGCGGATCGGGGTGTCGTGGACCATCCCCACCGGCGACATCAAGCGCGCGGGCAACGACGCGGTCGGCGAGGGCGTGCACGTGCTGCGCTTCGAGTCGACGGCCAGCCGCCGCATCGCCTTCTTCGAGCCGTACTTCGGCCTGTTCGGGAACCTGAAGTTCCCGGGCTCGACCACGATCTTCACGGATCGCGGCCGGACGCAGAACCGGGTGTCCCCGGGGCACGAGCTGGGCCTGCTGCTCGGCGCGGAGTTCTTCCCGTGGGAGAAGCTCCGCGCGGACGGCAAGAAGTCCCAGTACCTGTCGCTCGACGTGGGCTTCTCGGCCATGTACACGTTCCAGGGCCGCGAGTACACGGAGCTGTTCGAGGCGCTCGGGATGTCGCCGTGCAGCTTCCCGGACGACCGGGGCCTCTACCCGTGCCAGGCGGGCCGCTATTCCCCGAACATGGCGCCGATCCACCCAGACAAGCCGCCGACGGTCTACAACCGCAGCTACACGGACCCGCCGAACGCGGCGCAGTGGTCGTTCATGGACGGCATCACCGACGTGTCGTCGTACGGCAGGTTCTCGACGTGGGCGGGCTTCACGCTCCAGCCGATCGAGTACGTGCAGCTCTCGTTCCGGTTCACGTACTCGCGCGTGACGTCGCACTTCCTTTCGTTCGCGAACGTGGGGACCGACCTCGACGGCCTGAACGGCGTGGACTACGACAACACGAACAAGGACGCGAACGGCAAGGGCCAGAACGAGTACAACCCGGTCTACAACAGCGAGATCGACGACCCGGGCCGGCGGTTCCGCTCCGAGGGAACCAACGTGTTCGGGGTGATGCTGACCCTGACCGGGAAATACTAGCCATCCGGGCCGACTGAAGCGGCCCGGATGCCCTCGCGTGGACCGGACTGAAGCCGGTCACGCTCGGCCCCCCGCCTGCACGAATGGACGACCGGCGCGGGGGGGGGGCCGGCTACTTCCGCCGCCTGCCCACCTTCTTTTCCAGTTCTTCCTTCACGCGCTCGGGGACCAGGCACGCGACCTTGCCGCCGAGGGTGGCGACCTCCTTCACGACCTGGGAGCTGATGAAGAACTCATCCGCACCCGCCACGAGGAACACCGTCTCGATGTCGGGGTGGAGCTTGTTGTTCACGTGGGCCATCTGGAACTCGTACTCGAAATCGGACAGCGCGCGGAGCCCGCGGAGGACGACCCGCGCCTTGCGGCGGCGCATGTAGTCCACGAGCAGCCCGTCGAACGAGTCGACCTCGACGTTCCCGATGCCCGCGGTCGCGTCGCGCAGCATCTCGACCCGCTCATCGACCGAGAACATCCCGGTCTTCTTGAAGTTGTGGG
>VGRB01000683.1 GCA_016875475.1 Deltaproteobacteria bacterium | reverse complement strand
GGGATGCCCGGGTCGGCCAGCAGATACAGGGCACACGCGTCCTTGACGACCGACAGGACGGAGGGCTGCATGGCCCACATCCGGAGCACGATCCACCGGAACTCGGGCGACAGCTCACCGCCGACCTGGTCCATCGACCACGCCAGCACCCCCTGAGCGGCGTGGTTCAAGACCTGGGCAGGGTCGTCATCCGACGAACTTCCAGGCGCCGCCTCGGGCGTTCCCTCCAGGACGATTCGCTCCGCCGCGGCGGCGATCCCGGGGAACGCCATGTCCAGGGCCCTCACGCGGACCTGGTAGAACAGGGGCAGGTCGCGGCCGAGCAGCGACTCGAGCGGGGCGAGGAGGTAGTGCCTGGCCCCGTCCGGCACGTCGTTCGGGTTGCGCGCGAACACGGTCCAACTGAAGGCGCGGTCGAGGTCGGAACGGAATGACACGAGCGCCGAGAACGAGTTCCACGCGGCCGGCTTGGAGATCCCCCTGGCCCGGAGGACCGAGCAGACGGCTTCCCGGGTCGCTACGCCGAGCCTGGGTCCGGTCGATGAGAACGTCCAGCCCAGGAGGTCGATCAGGCTCCCGACCGAGCAGTCCGCCTGGTCGAGCAGGCGTTCCACGGCCCGCGCGAGGCTCTGCGCCGAGGCATCCCCACGGGTCGCTGCCTGGGCGACGTGGGGCAGCACCTCCACGGCCCTCCGCGTTCCGCGCCGCAGGAAGTAGCCGAAGGCGACCTCGGTCCGAGAGGGGGCGAGCAGCAGGCCCCTCCAGACGCTATCGAAGCTGATCGACGCCGGGTCCGACCACGTCTGGATGCACTCCAGCAACAGGTGGTGCAGATCGGTTTCGCCATACGGAGACGGCACGCCCAGCAGGCTCTCCGAGTACACGAGGGCCGCAATCGCCGGGCGGGTCTCCGCCAGCGCGCACTCCCCCGCGATGCGAAGGAGACGCCACACTACGTCCCGAGGTTCCGCCACGCCGGCCCCGCGCGGTCGGGTGAAGTAGTCGGGGGCGGTCGCCTCGAACAGCGCCTCACCGACCGCCCGTCCCGCCTTGGAGCGCAGGTCCGGGTCCGGCGTCTCACCCTGCCGGCCCAGCGCCTCGATGAGCAGATCCTCGGGCCGCTCCCGGTCCCAGTCGACCGGCGGGCCGAAGGTGCCCGCCAGGCGCCGGAGGATCATCCGGACCCGTTCGGGCGCTTCCGCGTTCCTGAGCTGCTCGAGCCAGTCAGCCCCGCTCATCCGACACCCCAACGCCCGCGCGCGGCTCGCAGACCCGCGAGCCGGGTCGCGCGCCAGCAACGCGGGAACGTGCAGGCGGATCGGCACAGCATCCCGATTTCTTTAGATTTGTCCTTCAAGCGATTCGACCACCGGACCATCGCAGGCGCCTCGGCGTCCCCATCTTCCTACAGGTGCCCGGAAGGTGCAAGGTCGCGCCACGGAGGTTCCAGGGCTGACTACAAAATCGGGGATTCCAGGCGACGATCCGCCGGGCAGCCTTGCCGGGCCACCCGGCCAGTCCTCTCGGACTCGGAGTACAATCCGGCCATCGGCCGTCGCGGAGGGGGAACGTGCGCCAATCCGTCTCGATCGCGCTGCTGGCACTGGCGATGTCGGGCTGCGGCGGAGGCTCGCGCTCGGGTCCGCCCGACGCCGCGGCGCCGGACGCTTCCGAAGCGGAGCCGGACTCCGCCGAGTCGGAGCCGGAGGCAGTGTCACCCGAGCCCGTACCCGAGCCCCCC
>VGRB01000682.1 GCA_016875475.1 Deltaproteobacteria bacterium | reverse complement strand
GGGGACGGAACCATGGCGAAGCGGACGTGGCGCTCGCCGGGGTTGCTGCCGTCCTCGAGCGGCTCGCAGACCGCGGCGCCCGGGGTGGTGACCACGCACACGGCCGGGTCCAGCAGGCGCTTCGCGAAGTCCAGTCCCGTCATGCCCTCGGGCACTCGGGGCCACACGTACAGCGTCGCCTCGGGCGCGGGCACGGTGCAGCCCGCGTCGCGGAGCGCGGCCACGATCAGGTCGCGCTTGGCCTTGTACGACGCGCGCTGCGCCTCGACGTGCGTCTCGTCCGCGAGCGCCGCGATCGCCCCGTCCTGGACGTAGGTCGCGGTCCCGGAGTCCACGTTCGTCTTGAGCCGCCGGAACAGGTCCACCACGCGCGCGTCGCCGCACACCCACCCGACGCGGTGCCCGGTCATGTTCGACCGCTTGGACAGCGACTGGAACACGACCACGCCGTCGCGGCCGAACTCCAGCGCGGACCGCGGCGGCCGGTCGTACCAGATCTCGCTGTACGCCTCGTCGGACGCGACCACGATGCCCCACCGCTCCGCGAACGCGAGCAGCCTCGGCCAGAAGTCGTCGGGCGCGATGCGGCCGCTCGGCGAGTTCGGGTAGTTCACCCAGATCAGCCGCGCCCGCGCGAGCACGGACGGGGGGATCGCGTCGAGGTCCGGCAGGAAACCGTCCTCCATGCGGAGCGGGTAGAAGCGCGGCACGCCGCCCGCGAACAGGGTGCCGCGCGCGTAGGGCGGGTACCCGGGGCTCGGGCAGAGCACCACGTCGCCCGGATCGATCAACGCGTTCGGGAAGTTGAACACAGCCTCCTTCGCGCCGATGTTCGCACAGACCTCGGTTGCGGGGTCGAGCGCCACGCCGAACCGGCGGCCGAACCAGGCCGAGATGGCCTGCCGGTACTCGGGCGCGCCGACGTAGCTCGGGTACCCGTCGCCCGCCCGCCGGTCCACCGCGGCCTTGATCGCCTCGCGCACCGCGACGGGCGTCGGGTCGGTCGGGTCGCCGACGCCGAAGTCGATCGGGCGGTGCCCGGCCGCGCGAAGCTCCGCGACCTTGCGGTCCACCTCGGCGAACGGGTACCCGGACAGCGACGCGAGGCGTGACGAGGGTCGGACGTCCACGGGGCCTCCTTGCGCGCGGGGGGGGAGGACGGCGGACTACTGGTTCATGCTGTTCAGGAACTGGCGGTTCGCGTCGTAGCGCGACAGCTTGTCGAGCAGGAACTCCATCGCGTCCAGCACGTTCAGCGGGTGCAGGAGCTGGCGCAGGATCCAGACGCGGTTGAGCGTGCCCGGGTCGAGCAGCAGCTCCTCCTTGCGCGTGCCGGACTTGTTGATGTCGAGCGTCGGGAAGATGCGCTTCTCCATCAGCTTCCGGTCGAGGTGCAGCTCGCAGTTGCCCGTGCCCTTGAACTCCTCGAAGATGACCTCGTCCATGCGGGAGCCGGTGTCGATCAGCGCGGTCCCGATGATCGTCAGCGACCCGCCGCCCTCGATGTTGCGCGCCGCGCCGAAGAACCGCTTCGGCTTGTGCAGCGCGTTGGAATCGACGCCGCCGGACAGGATCTTGCCGGAGGGCGGGACGACCGTGTTGTACGCACGGGCGAGACGCGTGATGGAGTCGATCAGGATGACCACGTCGCGCTTGTGCTCGACGAGGCGCTTCGCCTTCTCGATGACCATCTCGGCGACCTGCACGTGGCGCGCGGCCGGCTCGTCGACGGCCGAGGAAAA
>VGRB01000681.1 GCA_016875475.1 Deltaproteobacteria bacterium | reverse complement strand
GGGGCGGCTCGCACCCGGCGCCGCACGCGTAGCAGACCACCCGGCGGGCCGAGGCCACCTCGGCGGGCCCGGGCCGCACGCCGCCGCGGGGCGCGGGCTTCTCGCACGGGGCGAGCGGGCGGGCCGCGTACGCGCGCTCGCGCTCCCGCTCGAGGAAGGCGCGGCTGACGAGCGGGTCCACGACCTCCCAGGGGAGCGTCGCGTCGGGGGGGAGGGGAAGCGACAGCGCGTCGAGGTCGGTGCCCGTCCCCGCGAACGCGTCCGCCCAGACCTCGCGCCGCGCGCGCTCGGACCAGTTGTCGAACCGGCACCCGGCGCGGAAGGCGCGCAGGATCACGGCCGAGAGCGACCGGTCCCCGCGTGCGAGCGCGCACTCGAGCCGCGAGTCGCGGCCCTCCGCGAGCTTCACCTGGACGCCGCTCCGCTTCGCCGCGTCGCGGATCAGGCCCTGGCGGCGCGCGATCGTCCCGGGCGGGGCCATGCCCTCGCGCTGGAACGGCGTGTGCGGCCGCGGCACGAACACGCCGACCGACGCGGTGACCTGGGCGCGGTACCCGGACTGGCGCCCGGCGCGGAGCACCGCCTTCGCGAGCGCGACGATCGCGAGCGCGTCGTCGTCCGTCTCCGTCGGCAGGCCGAGCATGAAGTAGAGCTTGATCCGCTGCCAGCCGATCGAGAACGCGCGGTGCGCGGCCTCGACCATGTCGGCCTCGGTCACGTTCTTGTTGATCACGTCGCGGAGCCGCTGCGAGCCCGCCTCCGGCGCGAGCGTGAGCCCGGACGCGCGCACGGACCGGAGGTCGTCGAGCACGGTCGCGGTAAGGCCGTACGCGCGGAGCGACGACACGGACAGCGACACGTCGAGCGGCGTGAGGTCGCGCGAGAGCGCGTGCACGAGCGGGGCAAGCGCCGGGTAGTCCGCGGGCGACAGCGCGCCGAGCGAGACCTCCTCGTGGCCCGCGGCGCGGACCGAGGCGATCGTGTCCTCGAGCACCCGGCCGGGCGAGCGGTCGCGGAGCGGCCGGTAGGTGTAGCCCGCCTCGCAGAAGCGGCAGCCCTCGGAGCAGCCGCGGGCCAGCTCCACGGAGACGCGATCGAACACGGCGCGGTTCCAGGCGACGATCCCGCCGCGCGGGGGGGGGAAGGCGTCGAGGTCCGGCAGGAACACCCGGCGGACGCGCGTCCCCGGCTCGTGCACGGCGGGGCACCAGACCCCGTCTCGCGCCGCGAGGGCGCGCAGGATCGCGTCCCGGGGCGCACCCGCGCGCCGCATGCCGCCGACGACGCGCAGCAGGTCGGGGAGGTCGGCCTCCGCCTCGCCGACGAAGAACGCGTCGACGAAGGGCGCCATCGGCGCGGGGTGCGTCGCGCACGGGCCGCCGCCGAGCACGATCGGGTCGCGGTCCGACCGCTCGGACGCGATGATCGGGATCCCGGAGAGGTCGAGCACGTTCAGGACGTTCGTGTACGACAGCTCGTGCTGGAGCGAGAACCCGACCGCGTCGAACGCGGCGAGCGGGGTGGCGGTCTCGAGGCTCAGGAGGCGCAGGCCGCGGCCCCGCAGCTCGGCTTCCAGGTCGTCCCACGGCGCGAAGCAGCGCTCCAGCGCGAGGTCCGGCTGGCCGTTCACGAGCGCGTATAGGATCTGGCTGCCGAGGTGGCTCATCCCCACCTCGTATACGTCCGGGAACACGAGCGCCATGCGGGCCGCGAGCGGCGCGCCGGCCGGCTTCACGACCTCGCCCCC
>VGRB01000680.1 GCA_016875475.1 Deltaproteobacteria bacterium | reverse complement strand
GGTTCTTCACGGGGTTCGCCGGGCAGGTCCGGAACATCAGTCGCGGCGGGCTGTTCATCGCCACGCAGAGCCACCCGCCGATCGGGACGAAGCTGATGGTGTCGTTCACCGTCCCCGGCATGGCCCGGTCGGTGACCGCGAACGTCGAGGTCCGCTGGGTGCGCGCCAAGGCGCACGGAGAGATGGCCGCCGGGGTCGGCGTCCGCTTCCTGGACCTCCCGCCCGAGGCCGAGGCCGCGGTGAACAGATTCATCCGGAAGCACAGCGGGACCGAGATCCTTCACCCCGATCCCGACGACTAGGGTTTCGCGCCGACCGAGGCGGCGCGAAACCCCTCGCGTGAAGCCGGCTGCGCTCCGCTTGCGGCTTGCGCTCGGCCGCCCGTATTGTCACGCATCTTCGGATTCGACCGGCTGCGCCCGCACGGTGCGGCTGCGCGCGGCGGCGGGCGCCGCAGGCTTCTTCGCGGTCGCGGTCACGGTCGCGGGTGCGGTGCGCGCGGCAGGCTGCCGGTACGAGTACGTCCTCGCGGCCGGGGCCGGCGCGGGGGCCGGTGCGACCGCCGCGGCCGGGGCGCCGCTCATCGACACCCTGCCCTTGACGGCGCCTCCCGCCGCCAGCACGAGCCGCGGGGTCGCGATCTCGCCGAGCACGCGGCCCGTCTCGGTGATCTCAACGCGCTCCGTGGCGCGCACGTCGCCGACCACGCTGCCCGCGATCAGCACGTTCGCCGCGGCGATGCGCGCGTGCGCGTAGCCGCCCTCCTCCACGACCACGGCCGCGGTCGAGCGGACGCCGCCCTCGACCCGCCCGAAGATCACCACGTCCTCGGCCGCGTCGATCTCGCCGGTCACCACGCTCGCCGGACCGATCTCGGTCCTTCCGGTGTCGTCCGCCATGGGCTAACCCTCCCCGTCCCCGAGGTCCATGTCCACCCTGCCCTTGAACACCGCGCCGTCCGAGATCAGGATGCGCGCGGTCCGCACGTCGCCGATCATGCGCGCGGCCGGGAGGATCTCCACCCTGGTCGTCCCGGTGACGCGACCAGTGATGGTCCCCGCGATCGCGACCTCGGCCGCGGCCACCTCGGCCTCGACCTTGCCGCTCCTCTCGACGAGCACCGCCCCGTCCATCGCCACGGTCCCCCGGACCTCGCCGCAGACGACGAGCCGGTCCGAGCCCTCGACCGTTCCCTCGACGCGCGTCTTCGTCCCGATGATCGTGTCAGCCATGCGCGCCACCCGCCTCGGCTTCCAGGCCGACGTCCATGTCGAGCGTCCCGTCGAAGAGGGCGTCCTCCTCGATGACGACGCGCGGCGCGGCGAGGGTCCCCGTCGAGCGCGAGCCGGGCCGGAGCGTCACCACGTCGCTGCACGCCGCCTTCCCGTCGAACCGGCCCTCGACCGTCATCGCCGCCGTGTCGACCTCGGCCGCGACGGTGCCGCCCTCGCCGACGATCAGTTCGGCCTCGAGCCGGACCGTGCCCTCGACCGTGCCTTCCACGCGCAGGTCCGCGCGCCCGGTCACCTCGCCGCGGATGGTGGTCTCCTTCCCGATCACGCCACCCGCTTCCATCTCCGCTGCCATCCGTGCCTCCTGCAACCGCGGCCGTCGGCATTCCGGCCCCGCGCACCGTCCTCCGCGTCCCTTCCGGACCGCCCGGAAGCTAGCCGATCGCGGCCCCCGCTGTCAACGGCTTGCGGGGGCCCCAAATCGTCGGTCCGACGCAGCCGGGGGCGAGCGGATGGCCGAG
>VGRB01000679.1 GCA_016875475.1 Deltaproteobacteria bacterium | reverse complement strand
GAGCCCGAGTTGCCATCGGTCGGACCCCCGACCGGACGCCAGAAGGTGGGGGGCGAGGACCTACCCGGCGTGGCCGGCCGACGGCACCCGACGATTTGGGGGACGGCACCGCGCCTCGACAAGAGGCCCGCCGGGTGATACAAGGCCCCGGACCTTGAAAGGGATCGGGTACGAGATGGACGAGCTGACACGCGAGGCGCTCGCGGACGTGGCGGCGGCGGGCACGGCGGCCGACCTGAAGGAGGTCGAGGTCCGCTGGCTCGGCAAGAAGGGCCGCGTCACCGCGCTGCTCAAGGAGTTGTCCGCGCTCCCGCCGGAGGATCGGAAGGCGCGCGGGCAGCAGCTGAACGCGCTCAAGCGCGAGGTCGAGGCCGCCGTCGAGGCGCGCGGCCGCGAGGTCGAGCGCCTGGAGGCCGAGGCCGCGGCGGCACGCGAGCGGCCGGACGTGACGCTGCCCGGCACCCCGGTGCGCGCGGGGCGGCTGCACCCGCTGACGATCGTGACCGAGGAGATCGTGGACCTGTTCGAGCGCATGGGCTTCCACGTGCTCGACTACCCGGAGGCGGAGAGCGAGTTCTTCAACTTCGACGGGCTGAACATCCCGGGCGACCACCCGGCCCGCGACATGCAGGACACGTTCTATCTGGCCGACGGCAACCTGATGCGGACGCACACGTCGCCCGGGCAGGTGCGGTCGATGCGGGACCTGGATCCGCCGTATCGCGCGATCTTCCCGGGCCGCGTCTATCGCTGCGAGGCCACGGACGCGTCGCACGAGCACACCTTCTACCAGGTCGAGGGGATCATGATCGACCGGCACGTGTCGGTCGCGCACATGCTCCACTCGATGATGTCGCTGCTGGAGGGGGTGTTCCGGCGCAAGGTCGAGGTCCGGCTGCGGCCCGGCTACTTCCCGTTCGTCGAGCCCGGCTTCGAGCTGGACCTGCGCTGCACGGTCTGCGAGGGCGCGGGCTGCCCGGTCTGCAAGCGGTCGGGTTGGGTCGAATTGCTGCCTTGCGGCCTCGTGCACCCGAACGTGATCCGCGCGGGCGGACTGGACCCGGGCGAGTGGGAAGGCTGGGCGTTCGGGCTGGGGCTGTCCCGCCTCGTGATGATGCGGTACAGGATCGACGACATCCGGTGGCTGTTGAGCGGGGATCTGAGGCTCGTCAGGCAGTTCTAGGCCGTAGCGGGCGGGGGTGGGGCCGGGTACGGGTACGGGAAGTCTAAGGAGCACGCGGAGATGCGGTTTTCCTGGAACTGGATCGGCGATTGGGTGGACCTGGCGGGCATCGCGCCCGAGGACGTCGCCTCGCGGCTCACCATGACCGTGGCCGAGCTGGACGGCACGGAGCGCGTCGGCGAGGGCCTGCGGGGGGTGCTGGTGGGCCGGATCGCGGCCGTCGAGCCGCACCCGAACGCGGACCGGCTGCGCGTGATGGAGGTGGACCTCGGCGGCGGCCGCACCGTTCGCGGCGTGTCCGGCGCGCCGAACCTCGCGGCCGGTCTCGCGGTGCCGGTGGCGCTCCCGGGCGTTACGCTGCCCGGGGGGGTCGAGATCCGCGCGGCCGACGTCCGCGGCGTCGCGAGCGAGGTCGTGGTCCTGTCCGAGCGCGAGATGGGGCTGTCCGACGACCACTCCGGCGTGCTGGAGCTGCCGCCGGACACCCGGCTCGGCGTGCCGTTCCCCGACGCGCTCCCGGTCGAGGACTTCGTGTTCGAGGTGGACAACAAGTCCATCACGCACCGGCCGGGGG
>VGRB01000678.1 GCA_016875475.1 Deltaproteobacteria bacterium | reverse complement strand
TTTTGGCCGGTGAAGCAGGCCGCGCCCTTGTTCGTCCAGGTCTCGTCGGTCGAGCCGTCGCAGTCGTCGTCCTTCGCGTTGCACGTCTCGGTCGTGCCGGAGACCGCGGGCGCGTTGCACTGCGTGTTGGTCCCGTCGGCGCGGCAGACGAAGACGCCGGTGCGGTAGCACTCGCCCTGGCCGGTGAAGCAGGAGGTGCCCTTGTTCGTCCAGGTCTCGTCGGTCGAGCCGTCGCAGTCGTCGTCCTTCGCGTTGCATGTCTCGGTGACGCCCGCAACGACCGGCGCGTTGCACTCGGTCGCGGTGCCGTCCGCGCGACAGACGAAGACGCCGGTGCGGTAGCACTCCCCGATGCCGGCGAAGCAGGAGGTGCCCTTGTTGGTGAAGGTCTCGTCCGTCGTGCCGTTGCAGTTGTCGTCCTTGCCGTTGCAGGTCTCGGCCGCGCCCGCGGCGACCGGCGCGTTGCACTCGGTCCCGGTCCCGTCGGCCCTGCACGCGAACACGCCGGTCCTGTAGCACTCTCCGGTACCCGCGCTGCACGCGGTGCCCTTGTTCGCGAACGGCTCGTCGGTCGCCCCGTCGCAGTCGTCGTCCTTGCCGTTGCACGCCTCGGTCGTGCCCGCGACGACCGGCGCGTTGCACTCGGTCCCGGTGCCGTTCGAGCGGCAGACGAACACGCCGGTGCGGTAGCACTCGCCGGCGCCCGCGAAGCAGGCCGTGCCCTTGTTCGCGAACGTCTCGTCGGTCGTTCCGTCGCAGTCGTCGTCGGCCGCGTTGCACTCCTCCGGCTTCGCCTCGACCGCGGTGCAACCGACCCACCCGAGGTCCTTGTCGCAGTGCTCGATCCCGAGGCACCTGCCGACGTCGTTCTGGCGGACGCACGGCCGCTCGATGCCGTGGGACACGACGAGGCAGTCGCACGCGTTGCTGACCGGCTTGCACTGCTTCGTGCTGCCGCGCCCCGCGCCGAGCGGGACCTCGACGCAGTCGTACCCGGTCGGGCAGGCGTTCGCGGAGCAGTCGCGTCCGCAGTAGGTGCCGTCGCCCACGGTCATGCAGATGCCGGTGCCGCACTGGGTATCGAACTTGCAGGGCTTGCACAGCTCGACGCCCTCGGGCACGCAGAGCGGGACCACGTCGGACCCGATGAGCATGCTGCGGCAGAACCACCCCGCGGGACAGTCCTCGACGCAGGTCCGCGTGCAGGCGTAACCCGTCGGGGACTCGATGCAGAAGCCGCTCGCGCAGTCCGAGTTGGCGAGGCACGGAGCGCCGAACTCGCCGGGCTGCGGGGCCTCGGGGGGCGCATCCGACGGCTCGCCCGGCTGCGGGTCCGCGGGCCCGGGATCCTCCCCGTCGCGGTCCGCGTCGCGCCACGCGTCCCCGTCGTCGTCGGGCACCTGCGCCTCACCCGGGTCGGCAGGGGGCGCCGTGTCCGGCAGGGGGATGTCGTAGATCGGGCACGCGGGCGGCGTCTTTCCGCCGCTCCCGCAGGCGGCAAGGGCAGCGACGACCACCCACGCGCACGCGCACACGAACACCTTCGCCGACGTGCCCGCCATTACCACCTCCCGCCGATCCGGCACCCACGATTGTACGGGAGGAGATCGGGAGTGCCAACCAGGGGAAGATTGTTGAGTTCCGGTGCCGGCCTACAACGCCACGCAGTCCTGCACCGTGCCGGCCGCTCCGGCCTTCCCGGCGTTGCCCACGGAGTTGCCTCCCTGGCCCCCCGCGCCGCCGTCGCCGAGGCTGCCGAACTGGTCCCC
>VGRB01000677.1 GCA_016875475.1 Deltaproteobacteria bacterium | reverse complement strand
GTCGGTCCGGCCATCGGGCTTGGGCCAGGGTCGCAGGAGCCGGAGCCGCACGCGGCCATCGGGGTCGATCGAGAGGCGCTCGTTGCTGAACGGTGCTCGCAGCCCGTAGCGGCAGAGGGCCTCGAGCCCGTTGCGGTCGTCCGCGCGCACGGTCCTCGCGGCGTGCAACGAGAATCCGTCTGCGGAGTCGCACAGGGGCTTGCGGTCCGCGTACCCGTCGTGGCCGTCGCCGGCGTCGGGGTCGCGGTCCGAGTCGGGCCGGCGGTCAAGGCGTGGCTGCCTCGGCATGCGAAGGGCATCGAGAGCGGCGCCGTAGAGCCGGGCTGGCGACCACCACGCTGGTTATCGAGGGCCTGCGGTCCACGCACAACGCGAACCGCCTGGAGGCGTTCGCCCACCGGGTCAGGGACCGCGGCCGGTGACGCGCGGGGCAGGTTGGCGGGATCACAAGCTCCTAGCGTTCGATCACGATGTCCGACCGGGGACGGGTGGTCTTCGGCCCGGGAACCTCGCTCGCGTACCCGAGAGGCAGCATCGCCACGGGTCGCACATCCACTGGAAGGTCGAGGATCCCTGCCACGGCAGCCTCGTCGAACGCCCCGAGCCACACGCCCGCGAGGCCAAGGTCGACGGCCTTGAGCCACGCTAGCATGCAGGCGATTGTCGCGTCCTGGACCGAGTAGAGCCGCTCCCCGCGGGCCCCGTACTTCGCTGCCGACACGGGCCCGTCAGCGCAGCAGACGAGAACGACGGGTGCCTCGCCGACGCTCTCCTGGCCGAGGGCAGCCGCCTCGATGCGGGCCCGGGTGGCCGCGTCCGCGACCGCGACCAGGCGGAAGGCCTGGAGGTTCCCGGCGCTGGGTCCCGACACCGCCGCACCCAGGATGGCCTCGAGAGCTTCAACCGGCACGGGCTCAGGCCCGAATCGACGCGTCGACCTCCGCCTGCCCAGGAGGTCGTCAAGCGAGAGCATGCCTCCTCCTCCGAGGGACGGCGGCGCCGCGACGGCCGGAGGCGGTTCCCGGGAGGCCTGGGCATCCCTCGGGACCGGCGACACGCCCGCCCCCGCACGGCACCCGCAGAGGGCACCGATGAAGCCGGCCACCAGTCCTGCATGGCGTGCGCATCCGGGCATCGAGGATATCATACCACCCGATGGCGCGGTTGGTGCGTGGCATCACCGGTGACGGCGTTCCCGGCCAACGGAGCAGGGTCCGTCCCCGGCCGCGTCGTCGCGGGTGCTACGACGGGCTCGGGACCGATTCAATCCTCCCTCGACCTCCACGGCCGGATCTCGCAGAGCAGCAGCCTCGCCGGGATCGTGCCGTTCAGCAGCGGGACCTTGCGGTGGGGCCGCAGGCCGATGAACTTCCACGGCGAGTCGTCGGCGACGAGAAGGGCGGCGTCCCAGCCCTGGAAGCGGCGCTTGATCGTGTCGCCGACCTCGGAGTACAGGGTCTTGAGGTCCGTGCCGGGGCCGAGGCGCTCGCCATAGGGGAGGTTCGCGACGACCAGGCCCGCGGCTGCCGGGGCGTCGAGGTCCTGGAATCGCGCCGCCTGGAACCGGATGTCGCGCTCGACGCGGGCGCGGAGCGCGTTCCGCCGCGCGAGGTCCACGTACCCGGCGCCGGCGTCGGACGCGAATACCGGGTGCGGCCGAAAGGAACTTTCAACCCGCAAACGGAGTAGAGGGGGGGCGAGTGTCGATGGGGTCAGGCGCCGGGGTGTCGGAAGTGGTCGCGCGGGTGCGCGGCGACGGTCGCGGGGAATGGGAGGGGAACGGACGGCCGG
>VGRB01000676.1 GCA_016875475.1 Deltaproteobacteria bacterium | reverse complement strand
CCGCAGGCGTGCGCGGCGGCGGCGGGCTGGGTGGCGGACTCGACCGACTGCGACGACGTGCGCGCGGCCGTGCACCCGGGCGCGGCGGAGGCGTGCAACGGGCTCGACGACGACTGCGACGGCGGGGTGGACGAGGGCGTTCTCTCGACGTTCCGGCGCGACGCGGACGGCGACGGCTTCGGCAACGCGGCGGTCACGACGCAGGCGTGCTCCGTCCCGGTCGGATACGTGGCGGACGCGACGGACTGCGACGACACGCGCGCGTCCGTGCACCCGGGCGCGGCCGAGGTCTGCTACAACGCGATCGACGACGACTGCAACGGGACCGTCGACCAGCCGTGCGCGCTCCGGTCGTGCGCCGAGGTCCACGCGAACAACCCGACCGCGCCGTCCGGGAGCTACACGCTCGATCCGGACGGACCCGGGCCGAAGACCGCGGTTGCGGTCGAGTGCGACATGGCGTTCGACGGCGGCGGCTGGACGCGGGTGGGCGCGAGCGTGCGCGTGTGGGGCACGGGCTGGGACGGGACCGCCTGGAACTCCGCGGGGTTCTCGTACTCCGAGGTGCTGGTCAGGCACGTCAGCGGGTCGGTCCACGCGCACTGCACCTACCCCGAGGGCCTGCCGGGCTGCGTGAACCTGGGCTTCCAGATCCCGGCGGTGCGAAGCGGCTGGGGAGGCCCGATGAACTGGGGGTCGTCCACGTGCGGCATGGGGGTGTTCACGTGGACGAACACCACGTTCTTCGCGGGCACGTACCACTTCAAGTTCGGGGTCGGCGCCACGACCGCAGGCACGATCCAGACCGGCACGCTGGAGGGGATCTCCAACTGCACGACCGGCGACAACCCCGGCGAGGCGCGGCTGGACCTGTGGGTGCGGTGAGCGTCAGACGCGCACCAGGTACCCCCCCAGCAGCACCGTGATCACGGTCCCGGCGAACAGCGCGGGCGCGAAGGGGATGGTGCGCGACACCCAGATGCGGCCGCCCTTGCCGCGGTCGATCCACCAGCGGCGCAGCACGTCCACCTGGTCCTTCCCGATGCCGTCCGGGCCGATCGGGCCCATCTTGTGCTCCAGGAGGTCGATGTCCTCCTTCAGCACGTCGAGCGTCTTCGGGGACAGGATCATGCGCGGCCGCAGCTCCCACACGCGAACGGCGCGGAAGTCGAACACGTTCACGTAGAGCTTTTAGACGATCAGGCCGAAGACCAGCGCGAGCATCAGGCCGCTCATCGCGACGACCTCGGCGAGCGTGAACCCGCCGAACGGGAAGAAGGCCACGTAGGCGACGAACGCGAGCGTCGCATAGACCACCATCTTCCCGTAGCGCGGCTTGCGGCGCATCCACTGGGAGAACGGGTGGAAGACGAGGAGGAGCAGGAAGTAGACCACCACGTTCGAGCTGAGGAGATAGACCAGGAAGTGCATGGGCGCGGCCAGGACCTCGTTCGGCAGGACCGACGTCACGTCCTCGGCGCCCTCGGCGACCAGCGCGAGGCCGACCTGCAGGACCATTCGGAGCGTCTTGATCACGAGGAACAGGAAGAGCAGCCCGACGAACCCGATCGCGAGGTCGCGCCAGTGCGACCTGCACCACGCCCACGCCTGCCGCCACGCGTCCGCCTCGTCCGGCGTGGGGCGGGTCACCTGCCGGGCGCCGCGCATGGCAAGCTCCGCGACCAGGATCAGCAGCATCGCCACGAACGTGTTGAAGATCAGCACGTAGGCCGGGAAGATCGGCCAGTAGGCCTCGGAGTAGGTGGACAGCGGCAGCAGCGCCGCCAGCGTGC
>VGRB01000675.1 GCA_016875475.1 Deltaproteobacteria bacterium | reverse complement strand
TCCCGGCGCGGCACTGGCACAGGTACGGCCGGACCATGCCCTCGAACCGGTGGCCGACGAACCCCTCCTCGGAGAACTCCGGGCTCGGGAGCAGGCCGTCGGACCGCGCCGCGCGGACGTACTCGAGGATCGCCCGGGCGCCGGACGCGTCCGGCACCAGGTCGGGCCTCGCGGCGGCGCGGCCGATCGGCATGACCGGCGCGACCCGCCACAGCGGCACCCGCATCGCGGCGACGTGACGCCGCATCTCGTCGAGCAGCGGCAGCGCGGGCGTCGTCACGGTGGTGATGACCTCGAGCTTCCCCTCGAACCCGGCCTCCTTCAGGCACCGGATCGCGTCCGCGACGCGCGCGGCGGCACCCCGGCCGCGCAGGCGGTCGTTCACCTCGGGCGGCGCGTCGAGGCTGAGCGAGATCGACCCGATCCCGGCCGCGACGAGGTCGCGCGCGAGGGCCGGGTTCATGTTCTGGCCGTTCGTCACCATGCCGTAGGGGAAGCCCAGGCGGTGCAGCTCGCGCAGCAGGTCGAACACGCCGTCCTTCAGCAGCGGCTCGCCCCCGGTCACCGCGACCATGACGCGGCGCGCGTCGAAGTCGGACGCGACCTGCCGTGCGACCTCGATGAAGTCCGCGCTCGACAGCTCGGCCGGCTGCTCGCGACCCGTGCACCCGCTGCCGCAGTAGACGCACGCGAGGTTGCAGCGGCGCGTGACCTCCAGGAACAGGTAGCGGAGCGGGTGGTCCCGTCGCAGCGCGCTCATCCGGGCGCGGTGGCGCCGCCACATCAGGCGGTTGCGGAGGGAGGGGGGGAGGAGCTTCGCGAGGCGCGAGCCGGCGGGCGCGGTCGTCACTTCTGCTTGCACCAGTCGGGCATGCAGGGGTCGGACTTGTCGCAGTACCAGTCCGGCCCGTAGTCCTTCTGGCACTGCTCGTCCGACGTGCACGGCGGCGGCCCGTAGAACGTCATCGGCTCGCCGCAGTCCACCTGGGTCGCGTCCGCGGGCGGCACGTCCACCGCCGGCCGCTGCTCGCACACCGGGTACTTGACGTCTCCGCAGGGCGACTCGACCACGTTGTCCTTGTTGCAGTAGAAGTCCGCGCCGTGCTGCTTCGCGCACTCCTCGTCGCTCTGGCACGGCGGCGGGCCGTACCACCCGGCCGGGCCGCAGTCCGCATACGCGTCCGCGGGCTGCGCGTCCGGCTCGATCACGTCGGTCGAGCCCTGCTTGCACACCGGCCACTTCACCTCGCCGCCGCACGGGTCGGCGAACGCGTTCTCCTTGTCGCAGTACCAGCCCTCACCGAAGTCCTTGACGCACTCCTCGTCGGAATCGCACGGCTTCGGGCCGTAGTACGCGACCGGCTCGCAGTCCGGGGCCACGTCCTGCGCCGGAACGTCGTCCACCGGGCCCATGTCGGGCGGCGGGCCGTAGAGGACCTGCGGGACGTCGGACTCGACCTCCGGCGCCACGTCGGACGGCGGCGGGCCGTAGAGCACCTGCGGCACCTCGAACACGTCGGGGGAGACTCCCTCGTACGTGTCCTGGACCGGGCCGTAGAGCACCTGCGGCACGTCGGAGGTGACCTCGCCGGAGTCGTTGCCGCCGTTGCCGGTGTCCGCGTCCTTCGACGTCTCGCACCCGACCGGCGCGACGAACAGCCCCCCCGACAGGACCATCCAGAACCAGCGGGTGGCCTTGTGGACCTTGCTCCGACCCATCTCGATCAGGGCCATCAGGACGACGAGCATGGCGTTCCTCCCGGCGAAACCCCTTTCCCCGAGGAGAAGCTTAGGACGCGGCAGCC
>VGRB01000674.1 GCA_016875475.1 Deltaproteobacteria bacterium | reverse complement strand
CGTTGACCCCGAGCTGCGCGGTCAGATCCTTGATCGCGCTCGCGGATTCGACGTAGTCGTGCGTGATCTTCGCGGCGGCGGCTCCGACGACGGCGCCGGACGCGACCGCCCACTTGCTCGCGGACGCGAACGCGGCGCCGATCTTGCCGATGGGTGCGGACAGGAGCGCGGCCGAACGCCCGACCCGGGACGTGATCTGCCGCAGGGGCCCGGTGATCCGGTCCACGGCGCTGATGACGACCTTGATCGGGAGCGGGGTCGGCATGGGTCATCCCTTCGGGCGGGTCGCCTTCGCGCCCGCCTCGAGCACGTCGAGCCAGAAGCCGACGTCCTCTACCTCGACGGCGAGGAGGTCGGCCGGACCCCATCGCCCGACGACGGCGAGGACGCCGAGGGCGTCGCGCCAGTTGCCGGGGATGCCGTTCCGCAGAAAGGGCTGATGCCCTCCACGAGCGCGGACAGGTCGTCCGGGTGCATCTGGTCGAGCGACCCGGGCGGCAGGTCGCACAGCGACTCGGCCAGCGCCGCAAGCGCGCCGAGGTCGCCGTCGCCGAGCAGCGACGACAGGTCCGCGTCGAGGCGGTGCCGCCGGGCGTATCGCTGCACGGCCGCGAGGTCGCCCATGCGGAGCGCGTGCCGGACGTGCAGGACGGACTTCGGCGCGCCGCCGACCTCGATCGGGTGCTGCAACCGGATCGTCGCCAGTTCCACGAAGCACCTCGCTGTCAGGGAGGAGAAGGAGGGGCGGGCACCGGGCGTCAGACGATCTCCTTCGCCTCCTGGCTCTGGAACACGAGATGGAACGAGCCGTCCATCGCGTTGACGTTGCCGTCGCCGACCTCGACCGCCTCCGGCCACACGAACGAGCGGCCCTCGGCGGTGACGAGCTGCACGTTGCGGTCGCGCGACCCGATGTAGTCGGCGGCCGACACGTTGCGCCACGACACGACGACGTCGATCTGCGGGATCGCGGACGTGACCCGGGTGCCGGGCGTGCCCGCGACGACCTCCACGACCTCGTTCTTCTCGTTCGTGATCGTGAACTCGTTGAGCGTCAGGACGTCCATCGCGACGCCGTCCACCGAGAAGGAACGCACACCAGCCGTCACGGCCATGGGATCACCTCACGTCACGGAGCCTGGAGCCAGGGCGCCACCTGCCACGCCGACACCGCGAGCCAGCCGCTGATCACGGGCGGGTAGAGCACGTCGAGCCGGTTCGGGTCGCCGTCGTGGATCTCGATCACGAGCCCGGCGAGGAACGCGTCCGCGTCGGTCACGATGCCGTCCCGCTCGTACTTCGCGTACCGGCCGGCGAACCAGCCGCGCGCGAGGGCGGGGCTGCACACCTTCTGCCCGGCGCCGACGTTCTTGCTGTCCTCGACCAGCACCGCGCCCGTGAACGCGGACTCGAACGCGGACTTGTCGGTCTCGATGATCCGCTGCACGATCGCGCGCGTGCGCTGGTCGTACCACGCCGCGTCCACGGACCCGCCGCTGTTGAGGCGGTAGGTCGTGCGGGCGCGCTGGATGTAGGTGTCGTCGCCGACGTGGTTGACGATCGCGAGGCCCGCGGCGAGGAGCGCGTTGCGCTCGGACACCGTGAACCGGTTTGCGACCGAGGTCGGCGCGCGGACGCCCACGAGCTTGACGCCCGTGAACCCCTGCGCGAGCTTCGCGTTGTCCGCGTCCCACTGCCCCTGGGCCGTCGCGCCCGCGAACGCGCCCGCGATGACCCACGAGGGCGTGGACGAACCGTACAGCCCGATGCAGGACAGCGCCGGGTCGTTGATCGCGGGGCTCGGGG
>VGRB01000673.1 GCA_016875475.1 Deltaproteobacteria bacterium | reverse complement strand
AAAAACCAGTCGACGAACGCGGCGAGCGGGCCTGCCACGAATCTCCCCTCCCCGCCGGATGGTACACCATCCCCGCGACGTTGCGCCGACCCTTGACACCGCGCGCCCACCGGGGTACGTAAACGTTTGCGTTCGCGACCGGAGCGCGCGGGCTTGGGCGTCACCATCAAGCAGATCGCGGAAACCGTCGGCGTGTCCGCGGCCACGGTATCGCGGGCGCTGAACGGGCTCCCGGGCGTCGGCCCGCGGGTCCGCAAGCGCATCGCCTCGGAAGCCGCCCGGCGCGGCTACTCCCCGGACGCCCACGCGCGCGCCCTCGTCACCGGCCGCGTCCCCTTCCTGGCCCTCGTGGTCCCGGACATCACCAACCCGTTCTTCCCCGCGGTCGCCCGAGGCGCCGAGGAGGAGGCGGCGCTCCGCGGCTGCAGCTTGCTCCTGGTCGATACCGGCGACAGGCCGGAGCGGCTCGAGCACGCGCTCGACCTGCTGTCCTCGCGACGGGTCGCCGGCCTCGTGCTCGCGGTCCCCGCCGCGAACGGACAGGCCGCGCGGATCGCGGGGCGCGTCGTCATGGCCGGCGTGGACGCCCCCCCGCGCTCGCGCGTCCCCGTGGTCGGCGTGGACGACCGTCTCGGCGGGCGGCTCGTCGGGCGACACCTCGCCGCGCTCGGCCGCCGCAGCCTGGCGTTCGTCTCGGGCCCCGCGCGCGACCGGTCGTCGCGGCTGCGGCTCGCCGGGCTCCGCGACGAGATCCCGCGCGACTTGCTCGGACCGGTGTCGCACGGCCGGTGGACCGTGGAGAGCGGCCGCGAGCAGGGTCGCGCGCTGTTCCGCTCGTCCTCCCCGCCCGACGCGATCTTCGCGGCGAACGACCTGCTCGCGATCGGCGTCGCGCAGGCGGCGTCGGACGCCGGCCTCGCGGTCGGCCGCGACGTCGCGCTCGTGGGCTACGACGACGTCGAGGTCGCGGGGCTCGCGTCGGTGCCCCTGACCACCGTGAGCCAGCCGAAGCTGGAGCTGGGACGGGTCGCGGCCCGCACCCTGCTCGACGCGATCGACGGACTGGACACGCCCCTGCCCGCCCTGCTCGAACCCAGGCTGGTCGTGCGCCGAAGCTGCGGCTCGGCGCCGGATTTCGCGACCCGGGAGGTGCCGTAGAATGGGAACCGAGAGCCCCCTCCATGCCATGGTGCGCACCACGCGCACGGATTTCTGGAACGACAGCTGCGCGGCGGACGAGCTTGAGTACGCGATCGCGCACGGCGGGACCGGCGCTACGTCGAACCCGCAGATCGTCCTCGGCGTGCTCCGGAAGGAGACCGCCGCGTGGCGCGAGCGGGTCCGGGCGCTGGCGGGCGAGATGCCCTCCGCGTCCGAGCGCGACCTGTCGTGGCGCGTCATCGAGGAGATGGCGGTCCGCGGCGCCGCGGTCCTGGATCCGGTCTTCAGGCGCGAGCGCGGCCGCAAGGGCCGACTGTCGGTCCAGGTGGATCCGACCCTCTACCGCGACGCGGACGCGATGGTCGCGCACGCGGTCCACCTCGCCTCGCTCGCCCCGAACATGCAGGTCAAGCTCCCCGCCACCGCCGCGGGGATCCGCGCGATCGAGGAGGCGACCCGCCGCGGCGTGAACGTGAACGCGACCGTCTCGTTCACGGTCCCCCAGGCGCTCGCGGTGGCCGAGGCGATCGAGCGTGGGCTCGACCGCCGCTCGGCCGAGGGGCTGCCGGTCGTGGACATGACCCCGGTCTGCACGATCATGGTCGGCCGGCTCGACGACTGGATCCAGGTGCTGTGCGAGCGCGACGGGA
>VGRB01000672.1 GCA_016875475.1 Deltaproteobacteria bacterium | reverse complement strand
CCGCGGTGGCGCTGGAACGCGAACAGCGTGCGCAGGAACGCGCCTGCCATCTCGGTGAGAAACGCGGGGTTCATGGCCAGCAGGAAGCGCAGTTCCCAGCGGAGGGGTCCCATCTTCGCGCGGAGCGACCGAAGGGAGCGAGCACGAGAGGACGTGCCGGCGGCACGTCCGATAGATGGTGGTGAGCACCCACTGGCGGTACGGGGCCTCGGGCAGGACTTCGTCCACGAGCCAGGCCGCGACGTCGGACGCCCGGCGCCCCCAGCATGACGGACAGACCCGGCCCCGACGAGGGCCAGCGCGAAGAAGAACCACCCCCCTGCGGCATGGCCGCGCCCTACGTCAGCACCGCGTAGAACAGGTAGAACTCGCCCGCGAACCCCGCCGTCGGCGGCAGGCCGATCAGGCTGAACAGGAACACCGTGATCATGGCCGCGACGAACGGGGACCGCTGCCCGAGCGCCCGGAACGACGCGATGTCGTCGCTGCCCAGGCGGGACACCACCCACGGAGGCGAAGCGCGAGCAGGAGCAGCAGGACCAGACCGATCGCCGGCACCGGCGCTCCCTGCCCGGGGTCGTCGCCGATCGCGCAGCCTCCGCCGCCGCCGCCTTGCGCCTCGTCGGGCGCGGTCTCACCGGCGGTCCCGTCCGCCGACGGCATCCCTTCCGTCCCCGGGGCGGTATCGGCCGCGACAGCGTCCCGGGCCGCGTCGGCGACTTCCGCGGCCTCGCCGGTCGTGCCTTCCCCGTCCGGCCCGAGGTCGCCAGGGACCGGGTCGCCCGTCTCGCCAGCGGTGAGATCCTCCGAGTCCGGGACGGCCTCGGCCGCGTCAGGCGCCTCGTCCCCGTCGGCCAGGCACGCATCGCCCTCGGCATGCGTGCCGGGCGAGCAGCAGGCCGCGGCCACGCAGCCGCGCCCCCCGCAGTCCGCGTCCAGCGACTCCCGCCCACCGCAGCTGTCGAACCAGTACACGTCGCCGTCGGCGCACCCGGTCGAGGCGTGCGGGGCACACTGGCAGTCCCCGTCGTCCGGCAGGCACAGCTTCGCTCCTACTTCTGCCTCCTGGCAGGACGCGCCCTTGGGGCAGGCCTCGGGGCCGCCAGCGCAGCCCACCGCGCATGCCTTGCCCGACGCGAACGCGACGCAGGCGTTCCCCGCGGCGCCGCAGTCCTTGTCGCCGCCGCACGGCGAGCAATGGACCGGGGAGCACGAGTGGTCGAGGTCGCGGCACAGCTCAACCGGGCCGTTGCAGTCGGCGTCCGAGTGGCAGCAGCCCGTGACGGCGCCGGTCACCGTGCACTCGCCGGACACGCACGCGTAGGTGAGGCAGATGTCGCCGCCCGAGCACGCCGCGCTGTTGGCCGCGTGCGCGCAGCCCGTCGCAGGCGTGCAGGAGTCGTCGGTGCACGGGCTGCCGTCGTCGCAGTCGGTGGCGGACGTGTTCGCGCCGGCGCAGACCCCGTCGGCGCAGGCATCGCCCGTGGTGCACTCGTTGCGGTCGTCGCACGGCAGCGAGTTGAAGGCCGACTGGCATCCCGCGACCGCGTCGCATGAGTCGTCGGTGCATGCATTGCCGTCGTCGCACGCGAGGGCCGTGCCCGCGACGCACCCGGAGGCCGGGTTGCACGTCTCCACGCCGTTGCACGCGTTCCCGTCGTTGCAGGCGAGGGGCGTCCCCGCGACGCACCCGGAGGCCGGGTTGCACGTCTCGACGCCGTTGCACGCGTTCCCGTCGTCACACGCGAGGGCCGTGCCCGCGACGCACCCGGAGGCCGGGTTGCACGTCTCCACGCCGTTGCACGCGTTCCCGTCGCG
>VGRB01000671.1 GCA_016875475.1 Deltaproteobacteria bacterium | reverse complement strand
ACGAACCTGCCCGGCCTGACGGTCGGGAAGCACCCGTACAAGTTCCGGACGCCCGGCGCGGATCTGTGGTTCTTCGACCCCGCGAACCCGGACCGGGAGGACGACGGCCAGGGCGGGTTCAACTCGATCCTGACCGTGCCGTCGGCCTGCCCCGGGGAGTGCGTGGCGGGCGGGAAACGCTGCAGGGACGCCGCCGCCGCGGAGTCCTGCGAGGCCGGTCGCGACGGCTGCCGCGCCTGGACGGCCGCCCCCTGCGCCGCGGACACGCACTGCCTGCTCGACCGCTGCGAGACCTTCCCCGTCATCGATCCGGTGGCGAGGACCGCCACGTTCGTCCTGCCGTTCGAGGGCTCGCCCGCGGTCCGCGTGCTCGGGTCCTTCACCGATCCCCCCTGGGGCGCGGACGCGGCGCTCGCGATGACGCAGGCCGGGGGCAACTGGACGGCGACCTCTGGCGCGCTCGCAGCCGGGACGTACCAGTACAAGTTCCGCGCCGAGGACGGAGCGGGCGGCACCACCTGGATCACCGACCCCAACAACCCCGACAAGGTGGACGACACCATGGGGGGGTTCAACAGCGTGTTCGTGATCCCGTAGGCCCCCGTGGGGCGGTCGGACCGCAAGCCTGCGGCGGCGGGCCCGGGGGACCGACATCGTCCCCCGGGCGCGCCGCGAACGCGAGACGGTCCGCCGCAAATCGGGCGGCGGCCGATGGGGAGTTCCCCGCGTCCCGTCGCCGGGTGCGGGGTCCTCGACGTCACGGTAGCCCAACGGCATTGGCGCGGCAAGCGTTCGGGAGGCTCCCCCTCTGGTAGAATCGCCTCCCGAACCGCATGCGAGGGGGTCATGGGTTTCGCCCGCCTGCTCCTGACGCCCGGCGCCGTCGCGTGCGCCGTCGCGTGGGTCCTCGCGTGCGCCGGCACCGGCGCGCCGGGGACCGGATCCGACCTGCCCGGCGCCGACGCCGCGACCGACCCGGGCTCCGAGCCGGGGGGCGCGGACGCGGCCGGCGACGACCCGACGGCGGACCCGGACGGGGCGGACGCCCGGGTGCCGGACGAGGAGGTCGGAGACCCGGAGGACGCCCCCGGCGAGGACGCGAACGACGGCGCCCCTGATGCGGACGGCGGGGACGAGGCCGCGGACGCGACCGCGGATCCGGCCGGGGACGACGAACTGTGGGACATCCCGCCCGCAGGGACGTTCCTGTCCCCCTGCGGCTCGGACGCGGACTGCGATTCGGGGCCGTGCGTACCCCACGCCGGCGGCACGGTCTGCTCCCGCGAGTGCGTGGCCGACTGCCCGGCCGGGTGGCGCTGCAAGGACGGCGCCCTGCGCGGGGCCTGGGCCGGCGCGTCCGTCTGCGTGTCGGACGCGTGGGCGCTCTGCCGGCCGTGCACCGGCCCGACCGGCTGCAAGGCGCCCTGGGGCGGCGCGGACCTGTGCGTGCGCTACCCGTCCGGGACGTATCACTGCGGCTCGCCCTGCGGAGGCGCGGGGCAGGACTGTCCGGACGGCTACTCGTGCCTGGAGACGCTCTCCTCCGCCGGGAAGCCGGTCAAGCAGTGCGTGCTCGCGGCGGGGGCGTGCGCCTGCCTCGCGGGCTGGATCGACGAGGCGCTGGCCTCGCGATGCGAAGTGTCCAACGCGTTCGGGACCTGTCCCGGCCAGTCCATCTGCGCCTCCGCCGGCATGACCTCGTGCGACGCCCCCGAGCCGAAGGCGGAGGCGTGCGACGGCGTGGATTCGGACTGCGACGGGTCGATCGACGAGGGACTGCGCGGCTGCTGCGCCTGCGGGAACGGCGAGTGCCAGGCCGGGTGCGGCG
>VGRB01000670.1 GCA_016875475.1 Deltaproteobacteria bacterium | reverse complement strand
AGCCGCTCCCGGGCGAACCGGCCGACCGCCGCGGCCCACGCCCGCAGGTCGCGTTTGTCGTCGCCGAACAGCAGGAGGTCGTCCATGTAGCGCACGTACCCGGGGACGCGCAGCGCCCCCTTGACGTGGTGGTCCAGGGGGGACAGGTAGAAGCCCGCGAAGTGCTGGGAGGTCAGGTTGCCGATCGGCAGCCCCTTGCCGGGGGGCGACCCGGGCGCGCCATGGCCGATGACCGTGTCCGCAAGCCAGAGCACGCCCTCGTCGCGGCACACCCGCCGGAGCGCGGCCTCGAGGACCGCGTGGTCCACGGTCTCGAAGAACTTCCGGAAGTCCATCTTCAGGAAGTACCCGTACCGCCGCGAGAACGAGCCAGCCCTCGCCACGGCGGCGTGGCTGCCCTTCCCGGGACGGCAGGCGTACGAGTCGAACACCGCGACCCGCTCGAAGGCCGGCTCCAGCACCGCGCACAAGGCATGGTGCACGACGCGGTCGCGCGGATCCGCGGCCGAGATCGCCCTCGGCTTCGGGTCCGACACGGTGAAGGTCCGGTACGGCCGTGGCCGGTAGGTCCGGCCGAGCAGCTCGCGCTGGAGCTCGAGGACCACGGTCTCGAGGTGGAACAGCAGCCCGGCCATGGCCGCGGCGTTGCGCTTGCCCCGGGCCGCCCGCCGGGCCGCGGCGCAAAGGGCGTGGAAGTCCGTCACGTCCGCGAACGACGGGGCGTACCGGAGGGCCTCCGGTCCTCCAGGGCGCGGCGGCTGGTGCACCTTCACCGCGCGTCCTGCTGCTTGATCCACCCGCCGAGCATCCGTCCGGCCTCGTCGAGGTTGCGCGCCACGTGCTCGTAGCCCCGGTGGTCGAGGAAGCCCTCGTCGTGGGCGAGGCGGCAGAGGATGCGCAGCTTCTCCACGTCCAGGCTGGCCGCGCGCAGGATTGCGGCCTTCGACCGGGCCCACCGGGCCTCGACGAGCCGCTCGACCACGTCGAGCGCCAGGTCCTCGATCCGGTTCGCGAACGTGTGCCGCACGCTCTTCGGGAACTTGCGCGTACGCGAGAGCAGGTCCTTCAGCGTCGTGTCCCAATGGGTGAAGAGCGGCAGCTCAGAAGGGGGCATCGCGCCCTCCGCCCGCGGGGGGCTGGCCCGCCGGGGCGACGGCGTCGGGGGCGGGCTCCCGGCCGCCCTCGCCGATCGCGGCCAGCACGGCCAGCACCTCCTCGCCCCAGCGGCCGGCCTTCGCCTCGCCGACGCCCTGGACCTCGCGGAGGTCCGCGAGGGACGCGGGCCTTCGCGCCGCCACCTCGGCCAGTTCCCGGTTGGTGAGGACGAGGTAGGGCGGGAGCCCGTCCCGCCTGGACACGCGACCGCGCCAGTCGCGCAGGGCGTCGTAGGCCCTCTGGCCTGCCGGGTCGAGTTCGCCCCGCCAGTCCCGCCTCGGCCACTCGCCGCGGCCGTCCCGTGCGGCCTCGCGCCAGCGGACCACCAGGGCGAGCGAGGGCACCCCGTCGCGCACCACCAGGTGCTCGGACGCATCCAGGATCTCGCGCTCGGCCTGGAACTCGACCAGTTCCCGGTCGTCGAACGCCCCGGTCGCGGGGTCCATCCTGAGCGTGAAGACCTTCAGCTTCATCGCGCCCTCCAAGGCGGCCGCCGCTCCGGCCGCCGCTTCGGCCGCCGCGCGCCGGGCCTCACCGGCCCGGCGCGGGGAAGAAAGCCCCTCCGAACAGGACCGCCGTCGCTTCGCGCCGGCGGTCGCCAAGGGATCAAGGGACCAAGCCCCAAGGGGCTACGGGCTCGACCTCGCAGGACGAAAGCCGAGGCTGAAGATGCGGT
>VGRB01000669.1 GCA_016875475.1 Deltaproteobacteria bacterium | reverse complement strand
GCCAGGGTGAGGCGGAGCGGATCCGAGGCGCGGCCCGGGCGCCTTCCACCCGTCCCGGCGCGGCATGTCGGCCGCTGGATCCCCATGCACCGGACCTCGGGATTTCCGGAGGCCGATCATATCCGAAACGGGAGGGACCCACCCGCCAGCACGGCCGCCGGGAGGGTCCGCAGCGCGGCGGCGAGCGGGATGGTCGCGCCCCCGGACCTGCCGCGGACGGCGGCGATTTCCTCGCCGGTCAGGGCGTTCCGCCACGTCGCGGGGGCGGCCGCGGGCAGCAGGACCGGCGTCGTGCCACAGGCTTCGCGGCCGGTCGGGAAGGCCCCGGACCGTGCGGGGGGCTCGCGCCCGCGGCGCGCGTCCCGCACCGCCGGCCTCCCGGCGAGGCGGGCCGCCGGCCTCGGGACGACCGCGACGCCCCACCCGTCGCCCGGGCGGCGCGCGCCCGCCGCCACGTTGCGTGATCGGGGGCCCGAGGGGCGCAGGGGGACCCCCGCGCCGTCGCGGAACAGGTCCGGCCGCTCGCCCCGCATGGCGAGCGCGCGGCCCAGGGGTCGAGGAGCAGCCGGCCCCCCTGCTCCTGGAACCTCGCGCCGGCCTTCCGGACGCGGCGCGCCTGCGACGGCGCCAGGATCGCGAACCGGACACCCGCGGGCGCGAGCGCCTCCGGCGTGTCCGCATCGACCGCGGTCTCGGGGAGCCACATGCCCTTCTGCTCGCGCTGGTAGAAGTGCCCGTGGACGCAGACGTAGCGGTTCATCGGTTTCGACTCACCTCGGCGGCGGGCATCAACTGCATGGAATGGTCCGGCGCGGGCCCGCGTCAATCCCCGGCCCGCCCGAGCGGCGCTGGCGGCCGCTGTTGCCGGCTACGGTTCCGGGGGCAGCGGCAGGGCGGCCGACAGGGCCGCGCGCGCCGAACTCGCGGCGTTGCTGCCGGCTCCGATGGCCGACATCAGCTCCCTGCGGGCCTCGGCCGCGTTGTTCCGGTGGCACCCCCGCGGCGCGGGGACCTCCGCGGGGACGCACGCGCGTCCCGCGCAGTCGCAGAGTGATCCGGACAGGGTCCACGAGCAGCACACGTCGAGCCGCGTCGAGCACTCCTCGACCGCGCTCACCTTCAGCAGCACTCCGTCCCGGCAGGTCGCGCCGGCCGCGGCCCGGACGCCTGCGGCCTCGATCCACCGCACGAGCCCGCGCGCAAGGCCCGGCGCGTCGGGCGCCGCGTCCACGACCACGGTCACGACGGTCGCGGCGCGAACCGCCGCCGCCGCGGCCAGCAGTCGCGCCTCGGTCGCGAAGAGGTCGCGGACCGGCCCGTATTCCCCGGCGAGCGACCGGATCTCCAGTGCCCTGGGAAGGGCGCGGTCGAACGCCCGCTGGGCCTCGCCGTAGTCGGCCGCGAACCGCGCGACGTCGCCGGTCGCGGCGAGCGCCGCGCGCGCCCGCTCGCGGAACGCGGTCGCGTCCCTGTCGAAATCGGGCTCGATGGCCCGGACGGCTTCGGACCGCGGCAGCGCCGCGAACGCCCACCACGTGCCGCCGGACTCGGCCGACAGGTCCGCGGCGATCCGGATCAGCTCGCCGAAGTCGCACGAGGCCGACTGCACCGCCTTCTGCACGAATCGCGAGACCTCGTCGGGCCCGGCGCCCGACGCGGCGAACGACTGCTCGTCCTCGGTCGTCACGCGGATGCTGCTGCGGACCTGGCGGCAGACCTCGGCGCGCGCGGCCAGCTCCGCGGCGCGTGGTCCCTCGCGGCTTGACCCGGACGCCGTGACGAACGCCCTCTCCGGCCACCCGGGATGGCGACCCGTGACCATCTCTCGCGCCCC
>VGRB01000668.1 GCA_016875475.1 Deltaproteobacteria bacterium | reverse complement strand
GCCCGCTCTGCCGGACCGCGTTCCGGATCAGGCCCATGCCGCCCAGCTCCCCGGTGATGAAGATGCCCGGGACGTTGGACTCGAAGCTCGCGGACACGTGCGGGATGTCCACGCCGCGCTTCGACGTCCCGAACACCAGCGAGATCGCGCCGGTCGGGCACTCCGCCGCGCACCGGCCGTGTCCGACGCAGTGCGCGCCGTGCAGGAGCTGGGCGTGGCCGTTCACGAGCCCGAGCACGTCGCCTTCCGGGCACGCGGCCACGCACGCCGCGCTCCCCATGCACACGGACAGGTCGACGACCGGGTGGAGCGACACCGGGGTGTTGAGCCCGCGGAGCTCGGCCCGCACCAGCGCGTCGAGGTCGTCGCGGCCTCGCCGGCGCCGCCGCCGGACCAGCACCACCTCGAACGCCGCCCCCCCTGCCAGGACCGCGCCCGCCGAGCCGAACGTCCACAGGTGCACGGCGAGAGGCGCCTCGGCCATGATCGTCCGCCGCGACAGCCACGCGACCACCACGTGCGCGGTCGCGGCCGTGGCCATCACCATCGCCATCGGCCGGTGCACGTCGCGCCATGCGGACAGGAGTCTGCGAAGCCGCATCCCTCGCCGGAGCCTCGACCTCAGCGTCGCCTCGTCCCGCAGGCCGCCCTCGACCAGGTGGCGGGCCAGTTCGCCCACCGGGACCTCCTCGCCGGCGCGGTCGTGCGGGACCATCGCATACACGAACCGCCCGGCCAGTCCGGTCGCGACCAGCAGCACGAGCGATCCCGCCGCGGCCAGGTGGAACAGGTTGCCGGCGTGGAACCCCGCGTGCAGCGCGACGAGCGCGAGGCCGAGCAGCCCGGTCAGGACGTGCGCGGCCATCCAGGCCCGCAGCGACCCGAGCCTCGCCATGCCGCGCACGTGCCTGCGCAGCAGGTAGGCGAGGTTGACCAGGATGATAATCCCCCCCGCGATCCCGAGCGCGTGGCCGTGCGACCCGCTCGCCCGGAGCTGGGGGTAGTCGGCGAGCAGGAAGCGCTCGTCGTCCCCCGCGAGGCTCATGCGGTAGAACTCGTCCCCGGGCAGCCACAGCAGGGCGACCGCCGCCAGCCCGACGACCCACATCACCGCGGCCGGCAGGAGCCGCCGCGCCCTCGACGTCGCGACCATCAGAACCGCCACCCTCCGCTGAGCGTCGAGACCAGCGCCGATACCTCCCCCCCCTGGATCCAGTCGAGCGCGGCCTGGAGGATCAAGCGCCGCCACGCGACCCACTCGAGCGAGATCGACGTGTCGTGCTCGAGGTTCGCCTCGCCGGTTCTCTCGTAGGCGTACCTGGTGAACCGGTACGCCGCCTCGATCTCCACGTCGCGGTGGAGCCGCGCGCGCCCGGACGCCGAGGCGTGGTGCGAGCGCGTGACGTCCGCGTCGTTGTAGCGGTAGCGCAGGGCCGCCTGGTGGCCGCCGCGGAAGTCGTACGACGCCCCGCCGCCCGCCCACACGCCCGCGCCGCGCGGCCCGTCGAAGTCCCCCTCCGCCTCCGCCAGCAGGGCGAGACCCGCATCCGGCACCGGCTCCCAGCGGGCCGACGCGCCGAGCGCGGACAGCGGCGGCCCCGCGAGCCGGGACAGGCTCGTGCCCCACAGGGCGTCCGTGCGTCGCGACGGCGTCCAGCGCAGGAACACGTAGCGTACCGTCAGGTCGAGGCCCCGGATCGGCCGCGTACGCGCCGTCGCGTGCAGCCGGGACAGGTCCACGGCCGGCCGGGACAGGGGGTCGTACGAGGTCCACGCGTCGAGCCGCGACAGGAGGAACAGGTCGAGCCACGGCCCGGGCCGCACGGTCAGCAAAA
>VGRB01000667.1 GCA_016875475.1 Deltaproteobacteria bacterium | reverse complement strand
CCCCCAAGACCGCGGGCAACCTGACCGCGGACGAGGGCCGGCTCCTGCAGACCCTGCTGTTCGACCTGCGCCTGAAGTACGTGGACGTCTGCAAGCAGCAGTCGTCCGTGAAGGACGCCGGAAACCCCAAGGAGACCTGATCGCGGGCTCGCTGCCACGGAGGGCACACATGGCCGCCTCGAAGAACCTGCTCAGTTTCGCCGACGCCACGTTCGACGCGGACGTCCTGAAGTCGCCGGTCCCGGTGCTCGTCGATTTCTGGGCCCCCTGGTGCGGCCCGTGCCGCGCGATCGCGCCCGTGGTCGAGGAGCTGGCGGACTCGTTCGCCGGCCGGCTGAAGGTCGGCAAGGTGAACGTGGACGACAACATGAAGACCGCGGCGAACTACCAGATCACCGCGATCCCGACGATCCTGATCTTCAAGGGCGGCCGGGTCGTCGAGCAGATCATCGGGAACGTCGGGAAAGGCAAGCTACAGGAGGCGGTGACCCGCCACCTGTAGCCCCGTCCCGCTCTCCGCGCCTCCCGTACCCGAGCCCGAGCCCGTACCCGCTCTCCGTTCCCGCTCTCCCCGTCCCCCCTTACCGATGCGTCCACCCTGCCCTGCGCGCCAGCGATACCCGCCGCCCCCCCCGCGTCACCACCACCCCCCGCCCGGACGTGACCCGCCCGATCCGCGTCAGCCCAGGGACCGGGGCCGCCGCCCCCGGCTCGGCGAAGACCAGCAGCTCGTAGTCGTCGCCTCCGGTCAGGGCCGCCTCGACCGCGTCCAGCCCGAGCGATGCCGCCGCGCGCACCGCGCCGGGCGCGAGCGGCAGCGTGTCCGCATCGATCCTCGCGCCGACGCCCGAGGCATCCAGCACGTGGCCCAGGTCCTGGACCAGGCCGTCGGAGACGTCGATCGCCGCGTGCACGCCCGGCAGGGCGGCGAGGGCGAGACCCTCGGCGAGGCGCGGCTCGGGGCGACGCCACGCACGGACCAGGACCGGGTGGCGGCGGCGCGCCCGCCAGGGGTCGTCCCGCAGGAGCGCCAGGCCCAGGGCCGCCGCCCCCGGGCGGCCGGTCACCAGGACGTCGTCGCCGGGCCGGGCCCCCGCCCGGGTGAGGGGCCGGTGAACGGACTCGCCGAGCGCGGTCACCGTGATCCCCAACGGGCCGGGGGTCGAGGTCAGGTTGCCTCCGGCGACGACGAAGCCGAAACGGCCCGCGGCGGTCGCGATGCCCCGCATCACGGAGAGGGGCAGGCGATCGGGGGCCCCGGCCGGGACCTCCAGGGCCGCGAGGATCGCAAGGGGGCCCGCTCCCATGGCCGCGATGTCCGAGACGGCGCCTGCCGTCGCGCGGAAGCCTGCGTCGGCCGCGGAGAGGAGATCGAGGCGGAAGTGCACACCGTCCACGAACGTGTCGGTCGTTGCGACGACTGGACCGCGAGGGGACAGGACCGCCGCGTCGTCGCCGATGCCCAGGACCACGCGCGCCCCGGCCCGCCGACCCAGGCCTGCCAGCCGCCGGATGACCCGCCACTCGTCCATTCACCGCTCCGTTGCCGCGGGCGTGGCGGGCCCGGGCGCGGCGGGCCCCGCGGGGGGGGCAACGGGTGCGGTCACGGGCACGACCGCCCCGCGGCGGATCGTGAACAGCTCGATCCGGCGGCCGGTCACGCGGCCACCGGTCAGCGTGACTTCGCCCGTCCTGCCCGTGAACGCGACCTCGCCGGACAGCGCGCGCGCCACCCCGTCGCGGCCCTGGGCCCCGGCAGCCCGGACCGCCACCCCCAGCAGCACCGCCGCGTCGGCCGCCTCGGCGTCGACCGCGGGCGCCCCGTCCGGCACCGCCACGTCCGCGAAGAAAA
>VGRB01000666.1 GCA_016875475.1 Deltaproteobacteria bacterium | reverse complement strand
CCCCACGGACACGTCCGTGGACGGGCCGGTCTTGGTCTTGCGCACGACCGGGAGATGGAGCTTTCCGAACAGGACTTCCGCCAGTTGTTTCGTGGAGTTCGGGTTGAACACGGTCCCGGCCGCCTCCAGGATGCGCTTCTCCGCGGCCTGGAGGTCGCCCGCGAGCGACACCGACATCGCGGACAGTGCCCCGCGATCGACCGCGATGCCGGTCGCCTCCATCTCCGCCAGCACGCGCGCCAGCGGCACCTCCACGTCGCGCACGACCGCGGACAGGCCCGCCTCCTCGAGCCCGGACGCGACCTCCGCCGACACCCGCGCCACCGCGCACGCGCGCGCCGCGACCGCCCCGGGCGCGGCGTCCTTCGCGGGGGGGAGGGAAAGCTGGAGCGCCTCCAGCGCGAGCGAGTCGAGCGACTGGGACTCGCGCTCGGGGTGGAGCACGTAGTTCCCGATCACCGGGTCGAGCCCCGGGAGCGCAAGCTCGACGCCGCGCGCCGCGAAGACCTGGAACAGCTCCTTGAAGTTCGCGGCCCGCCACGAGGTGCGCGCGAGCGCGGCCGCGAGGTCGCCGAGGAAGCCGTCCGCGGCGCCGGACGGGGGGAAGACCAGCGCGCGCTCCGGCGTCGTCGCCACGCCGATCGCGAGGCAGTCCGGGCAGGACGGGTCGCGCGTCCCGAACACAGCCGCCACGGCCGGCGACTCCGCGGCCGCGACCTCGGCCAGCGCGGCCTCCCAAGAGACGTCCCGGCCGACCGCGACCGCGACCGCGGCCGGCTCGCCGGCCACCGGCGCCGCGCCGCCGGGGCCCGACGCGCGCTCGCGGCGCTCCTCCTCCACGACCTCCGCGAGCAGGGACCGGAACTCCAGCTCGGTCAGCAGGTCGGTGAGCGTCCTGCGGTCCGGCACCGCCGGCCGGAGCGATTCGAGTTCCAGGTCCACCGGCACGTCGTGGCGAAGCGTCGCGAGGTCGCGCGACAGGAACGCGCACTCGCGGTTGGTGACCAGCGCCTCGCGGCGCCGCGGCGCCAGCGTGTCGAGCCGCTCGTAGACGCCCTCCAGCGAGCCGCCCGCCGCGATCAGCTCGGTCGCGCCCTTCTCGCCGATCCCGGTCACGCCCGGGATGTTGTCCGAGCTGTCGCCGACGAGCGCGAGCCAGTCGCGGACCTGGGACGGCGCCACGCCGAGCTTCTCGCGGACGCCGGCCTCGTCGTAGGTCCTCTCGCGCATCGGGTCCCAGACGGTCACGCAATCGTTGACGAGCTGGAACAGGTCCTTGTCCGCCGAGTCGATCACCACGCGCCACCCGGCCGCGCACGCGCGCGTGGCGAGCGTCGCGATCACGTCGTCCGCCTCGAAGCCGGGCGCCTCGACGATCGGGAAGCCCAGGGCGGCCGCGATCCGGCGCGCGTACGGGAACTGGACCGCGAGGTCCTCGGCCGGCGCCGGGCGATTCATCTTGTAGTCCGCGTACATCTGCGACCGGAACGTCTCGCGCCCGGCGTCGAACACGACCGCGCACAGCTCGGGCCGGCTCTCGCGGGCGAACTTCCGGAGCATCGTGGCGAACCCGTAGACCGCGTTCGTGGCCAGGCCGCGGCTGGTGCGAAGCCCGCGGATCGCATGGAACGCCCGGTGGATGTAGCCGCTTCCGTCGACCAGGTGCAGGGTCATGTCCGCCTCCGTTCCCCGAATCAGGGTCTTGGATATACTAGCCGGACGGTCGATCGCAAGGGCCGGGGGCAGTGGCGACGAAGAAGGAAGACGGACGGAAGATGGTCTGCCAGAACCGGCGGGCCCGTCACGACTACGAGATCCTCGACACGTTCGAGGCCGGGATGGCCCTGCTCGGGAGCCGC
>VGRB01000665.1 GCA_016875475.1 Deltaproteobacteria bacterium | reverse complement strand
CTCGGCCTCCACGTCGGCCAGCAGGCGGTCGCGGTCGTCGTACGTCAGTCCGGTCGTGGGGATCGGCTTGCCGATCGCGACCACGGCCCGGCCCGGGGCGGCGGTGAACGACCCGCTCGGGAGCAGCGCCTGCGTGCCTGCCACCGCGACCGGCAGCACGGGCACGCCCGCCTCGATTGCGAGGATGGCGCCGCCCTTCTTGAACGGCAGGAAGTCGTCCGTCTTCGATCGCGTGCCCTCGGGGAACACGAGGACGCGGCGGCCCGCGCGGATCGCCGAAGCGGCGCGCCGGAACCCCGCGACCGAGTCCGCCCGGTCGTGCCGGTCGATGGCGACGTAGCCGGCGCGTGTGACGCCGAAGCCCCAGACCGGGATGCGCGCGAGCGAGCGCTTGATCACGAACGCGAAGTCGAGGGGGAGGGCGCACAGCAGCAGCGGCCCGTCCAGGTGGCTGCGGTGGCTCGACAGGATCACGCACGCGCCCAGGCCCGCCGCGTGCTCCGCGCCGATCACCTCCCGGCGGACCCCGAAGGTCCTCATCAGTGCCCGGGACCAGAGCCGGATGGCCGCGTCCGCGCCGGAGACCCGGCCGGCGAGCGCGCACGCCGTGATGAACGGGGTCAGCACGAGCGTCCCGCAGGCCATCGAGCCGTAGACCATGGCCGTCCGAGCCAGCCTCCCGACGTCCATCTCCCCCACCCCCGCGCGATCAGAGCCGGATCGTCGCTGTCCGGGGGCCGCGATGTCAAGCGCGCCGCAGCCCCCCAAATCGTCCGGCCTCCTTGCCGTTGGACGGCGACTCCGGGCTTGACGAATCGCGGGTTTGCCTCTACGTTACAGCGCTCGGTCCGGGCAGTGGTCCGGACGCCCAGGGGTCGATCGATGGCCGGAAAGGAAGCCAAGCCGTTCGTCGTCTCGATCGAGGAGATCCCGGACGGCGGCATGGAACTGGCCCGTGACATGCCGGAGGAGTGGATCTCCGGCCTGCTCGGACCCCAGTTCTTCCGCAAGGAAGGGCTGCCTCGGGTCGAGGTCCGCATCCTGCGCGCCGGCCCGTCGGTCGTCGCCCAGGGGCGGGTGCGCGCGAGCCTGGGCTTCATCTGCGCCCGCTGCGCGGAGGAGATGCCGTTCCCGCTCGACCACTCGTTCAGCCACGTATTCGTCCGGGGCCACGAGACCGGCGGCCTCCCCGACGGAGTGGACGAGGATCCGGAAGCGCTCGAGTTCACGTTCATCGAGGGCGCGACCATCGACATCGAGCCGCTCGCGGCCGAGGAGGTGGTGCTCGCCCTTCCCCAGTTCCCGCTCTGCTCGGAGTCCTGCAAGGGCGTGTGTCAGCACTGCGGCAGGAACCTGAACGAGGGGTCCTGCGAGTGCCACGTCGACGTGGTGGACCCGCGGTGGGAGAAGCTCAGGCAGATCAAGTTGTGAGGGAAGTCCGATGCCTACCCCGAAGAAGAAGATGTCCCGCTCCAAGCGTGACTCGCGCCGCGCGCACCACGACAAGGTCGAGCTGAAGTCGCTCGTGTCCTGCTCGCGCTGCGGCGAGCCGCGCCTGCCCCACCGGGCCTGCCCGAAGTGCGGGTTCTACCGCGACCGCATCGCGGTGGCGACCGAGCCGGCCGGGACCTGAGCGGCTCCAGCCGGACCCGGGTCGGAGCGAAGGGAGGCTTTCCATGAAGGTCGCCATCGGTGCCGACCACGCCGGGTGCGCGCTCAAGCGTGCCCTCGCGGACCACCTGCGCTCGCGCGGTCACGAGGTCGCGGACCTGGGGACCGACGACCCGGGCAGGTCGGTGGACTACCCTGACTTCGCGTTCGCCGTCGCCCGCGCGGTCGGGAGCGGCGAGGCCGACCTTGGCGGGG
>VGRB01000664.1 GCA_016875475.1 Deltaproteobacteria bacterium | reverse complement strand
CGAGCACCACCTGCGGCGGCTGGTCTCGATCGTCGAGTGGGACCGCCAGCGGGCGGCGTGGCGAGCGATCGTGGGCCGCAGCCCCTCATCCCCGCTGCCTTCCGACGGCCCCGTGCCCCCGGGTCCATGACGCGCAAGTGCAACGGATGAAAGCTGTTGGGGACAAACGGGGGGATTCCTGTCAGTACCGAACATCCACCTTCCTAGAGCATGAGGTTTGGGATACACTCGGGCCAACCGCCCCGGGTGGAGACCGGGGCTTTCTCGTAGGCGGAGGCCCGGTCTCATGAGCAGTCTCTTGTTCCGTCGGTTCACAAGCGCGTACGCGCTGCGGGAGGTCGACCCCGCCGTCCTGATCGACTTCCTGCGGCCCCACGCCGGGTTCCTCGCCGGCCAGGGTGTCGTGCTCCCGACGGACCCGAGCCGCCTCGAGATCGAGCGCGTCGAGATCGCCCTGCTGACCAACGTCGGCGGGCTCCCGGTCGAGCTCGTCGACGCCCTGTGGCACATGCACGAGATGGCCACGCCGCTGGGGATGGAGTCGCTGCTGGCCGCCGCGGAATCGGCCGGGCTCGCGCTGCCGCACGACCACCTCTCGCCCGCAGACATCGCGGCCCGCGTCTGGGTCGAGAACCCCGACCTGGTGCGGCGCTGCCACACCGAGATCGCCGTCTCGCGCCGGCGCTCGTTCGAAACGTTCGTGCCCGCGCCAGGCGCGTCGCTGGTGTGGGCCACGCCGGGGGACGAACGTCTCGCGGCCCTGGAGGCGGGCGTCGTCGCGTGGTACGCGGCCCGCCGGCGCGGCCCGGGGGCGCGGGTGCTTTTCTTCGACCACGGCGACGAGGTGCGCTTCCTCGTGCGGCACGGGGGCCCCTACCGCCGCGAGGGCAGCCTCGACGAGGGCAAGCCGGGGTGCGTCCGCTACCGGCCGATGGCCCACGGGCTGATCGTCTTCGACCGGCGGACGTGGGAGCTGCGCATCAACGCGGGGACCAAGGGCGAGTGCGCCGCGTACCGCCAGCTCGTCGGCCAGCACATCTTCGGCCGCGCCGACTTCTTCCCCGCCGACCCCGACCGCTACGACCTGGAGCCGCTGCGCGCCGTCGGCCGGCGCTGCCTCGCGTGCTCGCACATCCAAGGGCTCGCGTCCGTGCGGCTCGTCGAACTGGGCATGTACCTGGGCGGCCCGTTCCACCGCCGCAGGATCGAGAAGGCCGACGACGTGCTGCTGGCGCTCGAGCAGGCGCGAGAGTCCATCCCCCAGGATGCGCTGCTCAGCGCCGCGACGTTCGAGGTGCGGTTCACCGACGGCCGCAAGCCCAGGCCGGTCACCATCCGGCACGGCAACAAGGCGACCTACACGCGCGATACCGACGCCGATCTCATCGAGGCGTTCCTCCGCCGCGGCGGCTTTGTGAAGGGAGGTGTCCATGCGCTTGTGGCAGTCGCTTGAGCGGGTGCAGGGCTGGGCCGGCGTGCGGTCCGTCTGGCGCGAGCACATGGGAGACGAGCTGCAGTTCCTCCAGCCGCTGCTGCGGCCGATGGAGGAATTGGCCATGTCGGTGCCCTGGCCGGGCACGATCGAGGGCCGCAGGGTCGTGGTCCACGACGAGGACGACATCGTCGCGGTGGACCGCGAAACGTCCGAGGCCTCGCCGATCAGCCGCGAGGACATCGTGCTGTGGCAGCTCGACGCCGACACGCTCTTCCGGGGCGTGGCGGCGGCGCTGGGCCTGGCGGGCGCGCCCTCGTCGGTCGGCATGGGCAACCGCCTGTGGTGGCTGGGCGAGCTTGCCGCGACCGATACGGCCTTCCCGGTCTATCTGGCAACCACGCGCAGCGCCGCCGAGTTGCTCCGCAGTGCCGC
>VGRB01000663.1 GCA_016875475.1 Deltaproteobacteria bacterium | reverse complement strand
GTGTCGTGGCCCCGGCGCCGCCGGCGTTCGTGACGCCGCTGCACTGGTTCGTCCCCGCGCTCTTGCAGTTCGCGCCGGGCTTGCCGCCGAGCCCGTTGGTCCCGGTGGCGCCGTTCGTGCCGTCCGACCCGGCGGACCCGCGACCCGCGATCACGCGGTTGTCGCGCACGACCAGGGCGCTCCCGCAGTCGACCAGCATCACCGCGTGCGAGGTGCCGCCGCGGGCGCCCTTCTGGTACCAGAAGTTGTTCTCGCCGTAGATCGTGAAGCCCGAAAGCTCGGTCGCCTTGGCGATCGACTGCGCCTTGACCGCGACCTTGTCCCGGACCAGCGGGTCCGCCGTGGAACCCTGTATGATCGTGAGGTTCGTGTACGGGTCGCGCTGCCACGTCACCGCGTTGTGGCCGCCGAGCACCGACACTCCGTTCGCGATGACGACGTTCTCGGCGTACATCCCCTCCGACACCAGGACGCGGGCCTTCCAGCTCGCGACGGCCTGATCGATGCCCCGGCCGATGGTCGAGCAGGGCCGGTTCCACGCGCCGCAGTCGAGCGCGGAGGTGCCGCCGTTGTCCGGCGTCGCGACGAAGACCGCCGACGGGTCCACCCACAGCTCGCAGCCGTTGACGGGGTTCAGGTCCGCGTCCGCCCAGCCCGAGTCGCACTCGTACGTGCAGACGGGCGTCGCCGGGCCCGCGTCGCAGACGCCGTTCGCGTGGTGCGCCGCGCTCCACCAGATCGCACGGCAGTCGGAGAAGCAGTTGCCGCACGCGACGTGCGCCACGTACCGGCCGCCCTCGGTCCAGTCCTCGTCGGTGGCGCCGTCGCAGTCGTCGTCCTGGTAGTTGCACGACTCGGGGCCGCCCTGGCCGGGCACGGCGTCGCATTCCGGCCCGAGCGCGTCGTCGCGGCATCCCCACGTCCCGAGCTCCGTGCAGGCCCCGGTGCCCGCGGTGCAGGGGCGGCCCACCTCGGGCCAGTCCTCGTCCGCGAGCCCGTCGCAATCGTCGTCCTTCGCGTTGCACAGCTCCGTGCCGGGCGCCGCGGCCGTCGCGTCGCACGCCAGCCCGGTGCCGTCCGCGCGGCACGACAGCTTCCCCGTGCGGAGGCACTCGCCCGTGCCGTCGGAGCACGGCGACCCGAGCGCGGGGAATGCCTCGTCCACCAGCGAGTCGCAGTTGTCGTCCTTGCCGTTGCAGGTCTCCGGGGCCGGGACCGCGGCGGTGCAGCCGACCCACCCGGCGGCCGGGTCGCACTGCTCGGACCCGTAGCAGGTGCCTGCGTCGTTCTCGCGCGCGCAGGCCCGTTTCGCGCCTTGCGTCGCGGAGTTGCACGTGCACGAGCCGGACGCCGGCACGCACTGCCGCACCCCGGCTCCGAGGTCCCGGCAGTCGTACTCGGCGGGACACTGCCCGCCGACCGCGAGCGGCGAGCAGTCGCGCCCGCAGAACCGGCCGTCGGGGAGCTCGACGCACCGGTCCGCGGCGCCCCCGCAGTCGTCGTCGGACGCGCAGGGGGCGCACAGGTTCGTGAGCGGGGGCAGGCAGATGCCGCTCGGGTTGACCTCGTAGCCGGGCGCGCAGGCGGTCGCCCGGCACGCGGGGATCTCGGACGTCGCGTCGCAGACGAGCGTCTTGGCGTAGGGGATGCTCCCCTCGCAGTCCCTGCCGCACCCCCCGCAGTTGTGCAGGTCCGTGTAGCGGCCGTCCTCCGACGTGAACTCCTCGTCCGTCTGGCCGTCGCAGTCGTCGTCGAGCCAGTTGCACGCCGACGTGCCGGGCATCCGGCGCGCGCGACTGATGACCCGGCCTTCCGTTCCTTGAGAGACCGGCGAACGGCTCGCATGGCGGCACCCGGCCGACGGGGCG
>VGRB01000662.1 GCA_016875475.1 Deltaproteobacteria bacterium | reverse complement strand
CAAACCGCGGATCCGGCCCCCGACGGACCGGGGCCCGTCGACGCGTCGCCCGAGGCGGCGGACGCCTTCGTCCCGGACGGGACCGTGCTCTGCCGACCCTGTCGGCTCGACGCCGACTGCGCGGGGACCGCGCAGGCCCTCTGCGTCGAGTACGGCCCGCAGGGTCGCTGGTGCGGGATCGACTGCGAGACCGCCGGCTGCCCCGCGGGGTTCGACTGCGTGGACGTCCCGCCGGGCGCGGGCCGGCAGTGCCGGGTCGCGGGCGCGGACTGCCCGTGCGACGACGAGGTCGCCGGACTGCCCACGACCTGCTACGTCGAGAACGCCTTCGGCCGGTGCGCTGCCGAGCGGACGTGCGAGGAGGACTGCCCTGCCCCGGTCCCCGCCGCCGAGACGTGCGACGGCGCGGACGACGACTGCGACGGGACGACCGACGAGGACGCGACGGACTGCACGATGCGGTACCGCGACGGCGACGGCGACGGCTGGGGCGTCTCGTCGGACTCGCGTTGCCTGTGCGTCGGCGATGCCCCGTACACGGCGGTGTCCCCGGGCGACTGCGACGACGCGCGGCCGGAGGTCCACCCGGAGGCACCCGAGCTCTGCAACACCCGGGACGACGACTGCGACGCGGCCACCGACGAGGGCCTTGGGGCCGCGTCGCCGGGTACCGGGTGCGCCACGAAGGGCCTCTGCGCCGGGAAGGTCGCGGCCGCATGCGTCGCGGGGGAGTGGGCGTGCGACTACACGGGCGTGACCGGCTACCAGCCCGGGGCCGAGACATCGTGCGACGCGTTCGACAACGATTGCGACGGGGCGACCGACGAGGAGTTCGCGCTCGACGGACCCGCCGGCCCGCTCGCGATCGGCGTCCCGTGCGGCACCGGCGCGTGCGCGGGCGGGAAGGTCCGGTGCCGCGCGGCCGGCGACGCCGCGGAGTGCTCGACCGCGGGCCTGGCGTCGGCGGAGACGTGCGACCAGAAGGACAACGACTGCGACGGCGTGACGGACCCGCCCGGCCTGCCCGGCTGCGCCACGTACTACAAGGACGGGGACCAGGACGGCTACGGCGAGGAGGGCTCCGCGAAGTGCATCTGCTTCCCGGCGAAGCCCTGGACCACCAAGGTCCCGGGCGACTGCGACGACGCGAACCCGCAGGCGCACCCGTCCCGCAAGGAGGACTGCGCCACCGCGTTCGACGACGACTGCGACGGGGCGACCGACGTCCAGGGGGCCACCGGGTGCACTAAGCGCTACCGCGACGAGGACGGCGACGGCTGGGGCACGTCCGACGCGCAGTGCTGGTGCGGGACCCCCGGCACCTGGCGCGCGCCGCAGCCCGGCGACTGCGACGACGCCGACGCGAACGTCCACCCCGGGGGCGCGGTGTGCGGGAAGGACGGCTCGTGCGACGGGCTCCTGACCGACGCGGGCGAGCCCTGCGACGACCAGAACGCGGTCGCCTGGGACGGATGCAACGCGTGCAATATCGTCGAGTTTCAGGTGAACTCGACCGCGACGGGGGCCCAGGGCGCCGTCCGCCTGGCGCACCACGGGGACGCGGCGTTCGTCGCCGTCTGGGAGGACTCGGGCCGGGACGGTGCGGGGTACGGCATCGTCGGCCGGCGCTACATGGGCGACGGGAGCCCGGTCGGCGGGGAGTTCGCGGTCAACACGTACACGTCGGGCGACCAGCGGGAGCCGGCGGTCGCCGGGGCGGCCGGGCAGGGGTTCGTCGCGGCCTGGCGCAGCAATGGCCAGGACGGGGCCGCGGGGGGGGTCTATGCCCAGCGGTACGCGGCGGACGGGACCGCGGCGGGCGGCGAGTTCCGGGTGAACTCCTGGACGACGAACACCCAGTCCTCCCCCGCG
>VGRB01000661.1 GCA_016875475.1 Deltaproteobacteria bacterium | reverse complement strand
CCGGTGCTCCGCGTCACGCGTGTGACCCTGTCGTGCTCGTTCGCCTCCGACGGCAGCGCGATCGCGGGCGGCGAGCTGAAGGGCGTGCTGGCCGGCGCCGACGCGGCCGCGACGAAGTTCTCGGGCGTGGACCTCGGAACGCTGCTCGCGCAGTTCGGCAAGCCGCCGACCCGGGACGACGAGCCCGCGGGCGCGCCCGACGGCAAGCCCGATTCGTGGGACGTGGAGGGGACGTTCGGGGCGAAGCGGGTGACGCTCGCGAAGTAGGGGGCTCGGAACCATGGACCTCCTCACCAAGCTGCGCGGCCTGACCTACCTCGGCCTCCGGACGCTCCTCAGGACCGTGACCTACTCCCTCTCGCGCGACGCGATCGAGCGCAGGCACGGCTCGCGGCGGCCGACCCCGCCCGATGCGCCCGTCGGCGAGGTGCGCGAGGCGGTCCGGACGGCACGGGGGGCGATCTTCCGGTTCGACGCGGCTGAGCTGGAGGTCGTGTTCCTGGCGCCGGACCTGGCCCGGTTCACCTGGACCCCGGGCGCGCTGCCGGTGCCGTACGCGATCGCGAAGGACGACTGGACCGCGGTCGAGCCCGCCTGGACGGCGCGCGACGGAGCGTGGGAGGTCTCGACCGCCGACCTCCACGTGACCGTGGCACGGGACGGGTCGGTGACGCTCCGGTCGGGGGGACGCGTCCTCCGCGAGGACCTGCCGCCGGTGCGGCGCGGCGACGGATGGGCGCACCGGTCGCGACCGCGAGCGGACGCGCGCCACTTCGGCCTCGGCGAACGCGCGTGTCCGTTCGACCTGACGGGGGGGACCTTCCGGCTCTGGAACAGCGAGGCCGAGGGCGCATACGGACCGCAGAAGGACCCGCTCTACCTGTGCGTGCCGGTGTGGCTGACGGTGCACGGGGACGGCTCGATGCTGACCTTCTTCGAGGACCCGTCCCGCGGGCGCGTCACGTTCCGCGACCCGGTCGAGGCCTCGTTCGACGGGGGGGCGCTCAGGTACTACGCCATCCCGGGGCCCGCGGACCGCGCGCTCGACCGCTACACCGAGCTGACCGGGCGGCCGTCCATGCCACCGCGGTGGGCGCTCCTGTTCCACCAGTCGCGGTGGAGCTACATGGACGAGGCCGAGGTGCGCGAGGTGGCCGACGGGTTCGCGTCGCGCGGGCTGCCGCTGTCCGCGATCCACCTCGACATCCACTACATGGACGGCCACCGCGTGTTCACCGTGGACCCGAGGCGCTTCCCGGACATGGCCGGCCTCGCGCGCGACCTCGACGCGAAGGGCGTGAAGCTGGTCGCGATCCTCGACCCCGGCGTGAAGGTCGATCCCGCGTACGACGCGTACCGCGAGGTCGTCGGGCGCAAGGCCGCGTGCACGCTGCCGGACGGGCGGCCCGCGACCGCGCTGGTGTGGCCCGGCACGTGCGTGTTCCCGGACTTCACCGCGCCCGCGGCGCGCGAGTGGTGGGCCGAGCGGTACCGCTTCTTCGCCGAGAACGGACTCGCGGGCGCGTGGCACGACATGAACGAACCCGCCGCGTTCGCGGCGTGGGGCGACCCGACGCTGCCGCTGGCCGTCCGTCACTCGATGGAGGGACGCGGGGGGGATCACGTCGAGGCCCACAACCTGTACGCGCTGCTGGAGGCGCGAGCGGGGTACGAGGGGCTGATGAGGAACCGCCCCGACCGGCGGCCGTGGATCCTGTCGCGGTCCGGGTGGGCGGGCCTCCAGCGGTGGGCCTGGAACTGGACGGGCGACAGCGAGAGCGACTGGTGGACGCTCGCTCAGACGGTGCGGATGGTCATGGCGTTGGGCCTGTCCGGCGTGCCCTACACCGGCGCCGACGTGGGGGGGTTCGGCGGGGG
>VGRB01000660.1 GCA_016875475.1 Deltaproteobacteria bacterium | reverse complement strand
CCGCCCCGGAACACCCGGGCCGAGCCGGAACACCCCGACTCCCACGCGCTCCCGTCCGACGGCGCTCCGCCGTACGAGCCGTGCCAGCAGTCCTGCACCCACTCCCACACGTTCCCCAGCATGTCGTGCAGACCATGTGCGTTTGCCCGCTTCAGTCCCGCGGGCTTCGTGCCCCCACCGCTGTTCGACGCGTACCAGGCGACCTCGTCGAGTGCACCGTAGGTGTCCCCGGTCGTCCCGCCACGCGCCGCGTACTCCCACTCCGCCTCCGTCGGCAGCCGGCCGCCGACCCAGGCCGAGAACGCCGCCGCCTGGTCCCAGCTCACGCAGTTCACCGGGTGCGCGTCCCGGCCCGCCACGCCCCAGTTGCAGGACCCGCCGGTGCCAGGCTCCGTACACGCCACGGCCTGCACGCACGCACGGTACTGCGCTACCGTCACCTCGGTCCTCGCCATCTGGAAACGCCGCACCGTCACCTCGTGTACCGGCTTCTCGTTGTCGAAGGCGGCCCCGCCCATCCGGAACCTGCCGCCGGGGATCGTCACCCACTCGATGCCCGCCTTCCCCGCAGAGGTGCCGCCCGCGGTGCCGGCAGCCGGGGCGGCCGGGGCCGCGGCCTCCGCAAGCTTCACCTCGACACGCGCGGTCTTGCCGCCCTCAACCTCGACGGTTCGCTCGAACGCCTCGTAACCCGCCCGCGTCACCTTCACCGCACACGTGCCGCGCGGCACTGACAGCGTGCCCGGCAGGCCGAACGCACGCGAGAACCCCTTCGCGCACGACAGGTCCACGCGGGCGCCGGCAGGCGTGCCCGTCACCTCCAGCACGCCCTCGGATTGAACAAGGGCCACGTCCACCACGACCGTCCTGTCCGACGGCACGAACGCGGTCCGGGTCTCGGGGTCGTAGCCGGCCGACGAGACGTCGACCCGGTACTGGCCCGCGGGCACCTCGAACGGGCCATACGGCAGCGCGGTCGCGAGCCTGCCGCGGTCCCCGAACTCCCGCGGGCCCGCGATGTCCAGCCGCGCGCCCTTCGGGCTCCCCTCCACGCGCAGCATCCCGACCTCCGCGCGGATCTCGGACACATGCTCCACCCGGCCCGGCGCCGCGGCGCCCGCCGGAGGGGGCGGTGCCGGGGCGACCGCGGGCCCGGGGACAGGCGAGACCGCCGGACCGGGCGCGTGACCGGCCGCGGGCGCACGGCCCGGCGAGGACGCCGGCACGATGCGACGCATCAACGACGGGGCGAGGCGCTGCACGTGGTCCACGACCCCGTCCACGTCGTCCGCGCGCGCCATCTCGGACGCCAGGAGCTGCCCCGTCCGGGCCTCGTATACCTCCAGGGTCACGCCGAACTTGCGACCCACGTCCGTGACCCGGCCGCCCACCACGAACCGCGCCTGCAGCTTCCGCCCGATCTCCGCGTAGCACATCCCCGCCATGCACTTCCGGTCCTCCGGCGGCACGATCAAGTCCATGTTCTCGCGCGTCAACACGAGGTAGGCGCCCCGGTCCAGCCCCTCGGCCGCGGCCTTCCTGACCGCGTCCGTCACGAACTGCACCTCCTGCACGGACACGCGCTTCGACGGGTTGTCCAGCTCCAGCACCGCGACCAGATCCAGGTCCCGGGCCCCCGCCGCCGGCGGCAGCGCGAACACCCCCAAGGCCAGGACACCGACCGCCACCGCGGCCACGACCGCCTTTCCGGCAAGGATTCCAGCCGCGGCAGGGATCCCCTTCCCGGCCGGGACCGCCGTCGCGAGCCACCCGATCTTCCGCGTCATCCTCGTGGGCCTCCTCCGCCTGCCAGACATGCGAGTCCCGTGCCGCGCCGGCGTGCGAGCGGTCGATCATACAATGAAGGCCCGGGCAGCGGACGAGCGGAAACGGCG
>VGRB01000659.1 GCA_016875475.1 Deltaproteobacteria bacterium | reverse complement strand
ACGCTTCGACATTCCGGACCTCCTGGAAGACACCACATCATCCCCCCGTCAACGACGGCGGATGCTAGGCCCGGTCTCGCGGGGTTGCAAGCGCAAGTTGACAACGAAACGCGCTTCGGTAAACTTGGGCGCCCTTTGACCGGAGCAGACAGCGATGGCGTCCGCGACCCAGAAGGTCGATCGTAGGCGGAACAGGAAGAAGACGGCCCAGGGGAGCCGCCGCAAGCGCGACATCCGCCACGACGCGAGCGTGAAGCTTGCCGCGGTGGCGAAGGAGATCGGCCTCGCCGCGGCCGGCCAGCTCGACGCGAAGCAGGAAGCCCGGTAGTTCGCCCGCCCCGCAGCAGCGCCCGGGCCGCGCGGCTCCGGGCGGACCGGGGTGGTCCTTGAACGGCCCGTTCGGAAGGAGATTCGCCGATGCTGTGCGCGACCACCAAGAAAGGGATCGAGTGCTTCTTCATGGCGAAGAAGGGCTGCACGTTCGCCGGCGGCGCCTGCCACGAGATCGTGCAGCAGTGCGAGGGGTGCGGTCACGTCCTGACCGTCGAGTCGAAGAAGCTCTGCAAGGCGTACCCGGACCCGGCGGCCAAGTGGCAGTTCGGCGCGTGCAACCTCGCGACCCACGTCCAGCGGAAGCTCCAGACCGAAGCCAAGAAGGTCAACCCGCTGAAGGCGTCCAAGAAGGCCGCAACCGGCAAATAGCGTCCCTCCCGGCCACCACCTCGTCCGTACCCGAGCGCGAGCCCGAGACCGAGACCTGAGCCCGAGTACCCCCCCCGCCGGCTTCCGATTCACAACTGTAGAAGACGTCGCCCGCGCGGTGACGTGGCATGTCACTGCAACGTGCAGCAGGGCGGCGTCTTCGGCCCGGAAGCCGGCGGGTGGGGCTTGCCTATTGCTTCGGGGTGGCGGGAGCAGGCGCGGGAGATGGCTTCGCGTCCCCCGCCGTCTTCTTCTGGAACACGACCTTCCGCTCGACGCGCCAGACCTTCTCGTTCCTGGCCACGGCCACGAGCTTCCAGTCCTCGGGCCTGATCGTCAGCTCGACCGGCGCGAGGTCGGACGGCAGCGCCGTCAGCATGATCTTCTGCTCCTCGGTCCGCTTGACCGAGTGCACGACCAGCGTCTTCCCGTTGTCGGAGAACGCGTGCTCCTCCCACTCCTCGCCGTTCACGCGGAGCCGCGCGTAGTCCGACGAGAGGGAGATCCGGACCTCGCCCGTCAGCACGTCATCGGGACTCGGGGTCTTCCCGCCCTCCTGCGCGATCGCGCCCGCGGCCGCGACGAGGACCGCGGCGCCGAGGATCCAGGCAACCGGCCTCATGGCACACCTCCTTCGCGGGCCCTCCCCCGCGTGTCGACAAGCGACCGATGGCCCGGATCCTAGGGCACGGATCCGGCCGTGTAAACCCTTGCCCCCACCCCGCCCCGACCCGCGGCGCGCAGGATGCCCAGCACCCCCGATCGGCCCGGCGGGAGCAGGCCCGACAGGTCCGACAGCACGCGCGCCGCGTCGCCGCCGGCGAGCGCGCCCCGGGCCGCGGCCACGACCTCGTCGTCCCGGCCCGCCAGCGCGGCCGCGGCGGCCGCGGGTGGGGAGACCCCGATCACCCGGTCCACCAGGTCGCGCGCGGCGGCGGGCCGGTCCGGCCACCCGTCGAGGGTCATCCTCACCCAGTCCCGCACGGCCGCCGCGGCCTCACGCCGCCACGCGGCCGGGTCCGCAGCCTCGGCCAGGGCGGCCGTCACGACCTCCGGCGGGACGCTCGCTCGCCACGCGCAGGCCAGGATCGCGGGCACGGCCGACGGGCCGGCCGACGCGGCGCGGAGGAGCCCCCCCGGCCGCCCGCCGCCGCAGTCGTTCCCGGGCGGGGGCGGGGGCGGTCCGCCCCTCGGCGCGCCC
>VGRB01000658.1 GCA_016875475.1 Deltaproteobacteria bacterium | reverse complement strand
GGGGGCTGGATGAATCGGGGCTTCGTGGACCGGATCCCGCTCGCGATCTGGCTCGCCGGCTGGCGCATGTCGATCCGCTATCACCGCTACGAGGTGGAGGGACTCGACCGCCTGCTCGTGCGAGACCCGATGCTCGTGGCGGGGTATCACGGGCGGCCGGCGGCGTGGGACCTCTGCATGCTGTCGGTCCTGCTGTACGACCGGCTCGGCTACCTGCCGCACTCGTTCTTCCATACCGCGCTGATGAAGTGGCCGATCGGCTGGATGTCGCGGGGACTCGGGGCGGTGACCGCGGACGGGCCGGAGCTGGACGCGGCCGTGGAGCGCGGCGAGCACGTCTTCGTGACGCCGGGGGGGGTCCAGGAGGGGACGCGGAGCTTCCGTGACAAGTACCGCGTGCACTGGACGAACCGATGCGGGTACGTCAGGATCGCGGCGAGGCTCGGGATCCCGATCGTCCCGACCGGGGCGAGCGGCGTGGACGACACGTTCATCGCGCTGAACAACGGGTACGAGACGAGCAGGCGGGTCGGGATCCCCCCGAACATCCCGCTCTGGGCGGGGGTGGGGCCACTGGGCTTCTCCCCGATCTCGCCGCCGTTCCCGGTCAGGATCAAGACGTTCGTGGGCGAACCGATCGAGGACACCGCGGGAGGAAGGATCGATCCGCGGGACGCTGAGGCCGTCATGGCCGTTCACCGCAAGACGGTCGGTGCGGTGCAGGCGCTGCTGGACAGGGCGGTCGGAAGGAAGGAGGGCAGGGGATGACGGTGCAGGACGCGAAGTGGGCGGTGGTGCTCGGCGTCACGGGGGGCACGGGAGGCGCCGCAGCGACGGCCCTGGCCAAGGATCCCGGGCTGAACGTCTTCGGCATGCACCGGGGGCACTGGGCGGAAGAGGCGAAGCGCGTCGAGGACGCGGTCACGGCCGCGGGCAGGCGATGCCACTTGCGCGTGGCCGACGCCGGCTCGTACGAACACGTGGTCGAGGCCGTGGACGAGCTGGCGCAGGTCGCGGGCCCGGGGTCGGTGAAGGTGCTGGTCCACGCGATCGCGAACGCGTCGTACGGCACGTTCCTGCCGTCCGAGCGCTGGGGGGGGAAGGCGCTTCGGCCCGACCAGGTCGACAAGACGTTCGCGTCCATGGCTCACTCCTTCGTGTGGTGGGCCCAGGAGCTGAACCGCCGCGGGCTGCTCGCGGAGGACGGGGCGCGCCTGGTCGCCCTGACGAACCCGATGGTGGAGTCGGTCGTCCACGGGTGGGGGCTGGTGGCGGCGACCAAGGCGGCGCTCGACGCGTACGTGCGGCACCTCGGCTTCGAGATGGGCCCGGCGGGCCACCGGGTCGTGCTGGTGAAGTTCGGTCTCGTCGAGACGCACGCGGTGATGCTCGCGTTCAAGCCCGAGCAGTGGAGCCGCATCAAGGCCGGGAGCGCTGGCAACACCCCGCACCAGCGCCTATGCACGGTCGAGGAGGTCGCGCGGTTCCTGAGCTACCTGGCCGGCCCCGGCGGGGAGTGGTTCAACGCCGGCATGGTCGACCTGACCGGCGGGCAGAGCGGCGCCCTGCTCGACGACGTGTTCTACCGGAAGGAATGGCACGGATAGGCGGGCGGGGTCGGCTACTTCGTCTCCGGATTCGGCAGCTCGACGATCCAGAGCAGGCCGCTCCCGTCACCGACGTTCGTGCTCTTGTGGCCCTTGCTCGGGAGGACGTCGTCGGTCATCGCGACGTCGCCGGGCTTCAGGACGACCACGGTCCCGTCGGACGCCTCGACCCTCACCAGCCCGCGGGCCACGACGACCATCTGGCGCTTCGGGGAGGCGTGGAACGGGCCGTCCCAGCCCGCCGGGGCCTCGAGGAACATCCAGGCCACCGCGGCCGGGAAGGGAGGGGGCATCGGGCCGAGGTTTTT
>VGRB01000657.1 GCA_016875475.1 Deltaproteobacteria bacterium | reverse complement strand
CCCGAGCGGCGCGAGCTGCACCGGGCACTCCTCCGTCTCGCGCAGCGCGGCCCGCATCCGATCGACGATCGCCTCGGCCGCGGCACGCGGCGCAAGGCCGGTGGCCAGCGGCGCCGCGTAGGCATCAGGGGGGGTCCACACGACCGCGGTCCCCGCGCGCTCGGTCATGTCGCCCGCCAGGCGACGGACCGCCTCCAGCAGGCTGTTGACGACCGACAGCGGCGGCTCGATCACGATGCCCAGCGTGACGCGTTCGACTGCCTCGATGCCCGGCTTGACGGGTTCGACTTCGGCCATCAGGTCCCTCCGGTTCCGCGCTCCGCGCCGCCGCCGCGCCCGGGCAGCCCCAGGACCTCGCGACGGACCGCGTCCAGCGCGTGGATCGCGGCTGCGTGCCTGATCGCTGCACGCGTGCCCTTCAACTGCAAGAGGGACGCGCCGGTCCCGCGCACCCCCGCGACGCCGATCCAGACCGTCCCGACCGGCTTCGCCTCCGTGCCGCCGCCCGGTCCGGCGACGCCCGAAACCGCGACCCCGAGCGAGGCCCCGAACGCCCGGGCCGCGCCCTCGGCCATGGCCGCGACGACCTCGCGCGAGACGGCCCCGTGCGCGGCGATCGCGGCGCCGGGCACCCCGAGCAGCCGCTCCTTCGCGGCGTTCGAGTACGCGACCACGCCCCCGAGGTAGCAGGCGGAGCTTCCCGGCACCGCGGTCACGAGGTGCCCCACGAGCCCGCCCGTGCACGACTCGGCCGTGGCCAGCGTCAGCCCCGCGGCGGCCAGCGCGCCGCCGACCACCGCCTCCATCGGCTGACCGGACACCGAGTACGCGTCGGCCCCGTACCGGGCGACCAGGGCCTCGGCCCGCGCGGGGTCCGGACACTTCACGTGGACCTCGGGCGCCACGTCCCACGCGATCGCCTGTCCCCCCTCCCCGGGCAATCCCGACACGAACCGCGCCACCTCCGCGAGGGACGGTCCGATCAGGCGAACGACGACGGGGGTCGGGCGATTCATGCGGGACGGCTCGCGAGGCGCCGGTCGAGCGGGTCGGCTCGGGCTCCTCGTCCGGGGCTACTTCCTGTCGCCCTTGTCCTTCTTCTCCTCCTGGCCGTAAGTCAGCGAGAACTTCTTTCGCACGTCCGCGGGCAGCTCGGTCGTCGCGCGGTACTGCTTCTGCAGCTCCTTCTGCGACACCATCTCCGGGTCCAGGTCCTTCTCCTCGATCGCCTCGCCGACCATGAACCACTTGGTCTCCGAGAACGTGCGCGGCTTCTTCGCCGGCTTCCCGCCGGCCGGCGCGGCGGCCGCGGCGGGGGCGGGCTCCGCGGGCTTCGGCGCGGGCTTCGCCGCGACCGGCTCCACCTTCGGGGCCGGCTTCGCGGCCGCGACCTTGGACACGGGCGCTTCCGCGGGGTCGAGCTTCACGGTCTGGGGCTCCTCCTCGACCACGGGCTCGAGGTGGCTCCCGTCCATCGGGCAGAACTTCCCCGTGTCCGGCCACGTCCTCTTGCACTTCGGGCACTGCTTCATCGCGCATCCCTCGGGAGACAACGACGCGAAGGAGGTTAGCACATGCCGCGGACCAGTGCCAGCAGCTTCCCGGCCCCGTACCCGTGCCCGTGCCGGCGCCCGCCCCGAGCCTCGGGCCCAGGCCCGGGGACGAGCAGGCCCCACCCGCCGGGTTCCTGGCCGAAGACACCGCCCTGCCCCACGCTGGGAAGAGAAGCGACGCCCAAACGCGGGCGGCGTCTTCTACATGCATGAGAGGAACCCGGCGGGGGAACGGAACAACGTCTCCCGAAAGGGATTCTGCGACGACCGAAAGGGACTCCGCGACGACCGAAAGGGACTCCGCGACGACCGAAAGGGACTCCGCCACGACCGAAAGGGACTCCGCGACGACCGAAAGGGACT
>VGRB01000656.1 GCA_016875475.1 Deltaproteobacteria bacterium | reverse complement strand
CGATCGCGAGCATCCGCTCGATGGCGGGGCTCGAGACGCCGAGAGACGCGAGCGCCTCCTGGTTCCGGTCGAGCGCGGCGCCGAGCCTGCCCGGGTCGCCGTCGCGGATCGCCAGGAGCCCGGCCCGGAGCGCGGCCTCGATCGCGTCGAACAGCGCCTCGACCCCGGCCGGATCGGCCTCGCGCCGGGCGCGCACGCCCGCGACCAGGTCGGCCGTGGACCGGGCGACGCCGGTGTGGCCGACGACCAGCCGCGGGGCGGGCGCGCCGACCCGCGCCAGGACGGGCGCCAGCCTTGCGAACGGGACCCCGGCGAGGTCGCCGGCCGCGACCCCCGATCCTCGGAACAGGCACAGCCCGCCGAAGGTCGCGACCGCGTCGTCGACGCCGGAGGGCGAGCCGTGGACGGCCTTCTCCCCCTCGTGCGCCGCAAGGCGGATCGACTCGTCGTCGCCCGGGGAGCCGCGACGCCCCGCAAGTGCCCGGGCGAGGAGCACGGCCGCGGCCGCGGATCCGCCGAGGCCGGATGCGGCCGGGATCCGCGCGCGCGCCGTGATCTCGCAGCCCCCCCGACCCGGCACGGCCGCTGCGATCCGACGGATGGCCTCGCCGACCGGCCCGGGGTCTCCGCCCGTCGCGTCGAGGCCCCACTCCGGCACCCGGACCGCGATCCGGTCGTCGGTCCGGATGATCGACTCGGCGACGAGCGCCCGCGGGATCCCGAGCGCGAGCGCGGGACGGCCGTGGACGACCGCGTGCTCGCCGAACAGGATCACCTTGCCGCCGGCCGCGACCCCGATCATGTCGGAGCCTGCGATGAAATCACTGGATCTCAGCCCTGCCCCCTCCCGGGAGGCCGACCCGGCGTCCTCGCCTCGATCCACTCGCGGAGAGGGCCCGTCACGATCCGCGGGGCCGCGCGCAGGTCCGCCAGGCTCCGCGACCCGGTCAGGACGAACGCCGCGCGCACGCCGTCGATCATCCGCGAGAGCACCCGCTCGACCGCCTCCTCGCCGCCCTCGAACCAGGCGCTCGCGACCGGCGCCGCGACCCCGGCGACCGACGCGCCGAGGGCCAGGGCGCGTGCCGCCTCGACCCCGGTCCGGATCCCGCCCGAGGCGATCACCTCCAGCCCCAGGTCGGCGACCTCCGCGACCGCGGCGGCCGTCGGCAGGCCCCAGTCCCAGAGCGCCCGCAGCTCGGGGTCCGACTCGCTGCCGCGCCGGACGGCCTCGACCCCGACCCAGGAGGTGCCCCCGACCCCGGCCACGTCGAGGCAGCGCACCCCGGCGTCGCGCAGCCGGATGGCCGTCTCGCGCGATATCCCGGCGCCCACCTCCTTCACGATCACGGGAACCGGCAGGCCGCGGACCGCGCGCCGGATCGCGTCGAGGACCCCGCGGAAGTCCCGGTCGCCCTCGGGCTGGACCAGCTCCTGCGCGGGGTTCAAGTGGACGCAGAGCGCGTCGGCCCCGACCGTCTCCAGCATCCGCGCCACCGCCTCGAGCGGCAGGGACGCGAGCTGCACGCCGCCGATGTTGCCCGCCAGGAACACGTCCGGCGCGGCCGCCCTGACCTCGTACGTCGGCGCCAGCCCCGGATCGACGATCATGGCGCGCTGGCTGCCGAGCCCGAACCCGATCCCGAGCCGGCCCGCGACGCGCGCGACCTCCGCGTTCAGCAGGCGCGCCTCGGGCGTGCCGCCGGTCATGCCGGTGACGAACAGCGGCGCGCGGAGCGTGCGGCCGGCGAACGACGTCGACAGGTCCACGTCCGCGACGGACAGATCGGGGAGCGCGCAGTGCACGAGCCGCACGCACTCCAGCCAGGTCGTGGCCTCCCGGGCCGCGACGCCGCCCTTCCGGAACGGAGCCAGGTGCTCCTGCTTCCGGCGCTCGGCCCCGAACGAACGATCGTCCATCT
>VGRB01000655.1 GCA_016875475.1 Deltaproteobacteria bacterium | reverse complement strand
CGTGGCGGGGTCGTCCGCGCCCTCGGGCCCCGGGTCCTTCCCGCTCCAGGTGTTCGGCCGGTCGAGCACCCCGTCGAAGTCGATGTCCTCGTAGGGGTCCAACCGGCCGTTCTCGTTCGCGTCCTCGTCGTGCGTCTCGAAGAGCAGGTTGACCGAGTCGCGGTGCTCGTCCTGGTCCCAGTACTGCCAGGGCCACTCGAGCACGATCGGGAAGTTGCCCTGCCCCGCGTCGAGCGGCACGACCGCGCCGAAGTCCGGCGACGAGCGGTCCACGCACACCAGCAGGATCGGGTCGTTCGCCGGGTCGTGGTCCGGGCCCTTGCCCGGCGCCCCCGCGATCCGGTCGCGCACCTTCGCGAGGTCGATCGCGGGCTGCCCCTTGGCCCGCGCGGCCGGGTCGTCGAAGCGGACCGAGATCGGCGAGAAGACGCCGAACCCGTCCAGCTGATCGACCTTGTTGCGAAGCTTCGTCTCCGCGCGCGTGGTGGCCTGGAGGCTCACGTTGAGACGCTTGCCCGTGGCCGACGACGGGTCCGGCCGCGTGGCCACGTCGTTCGGCATCGGGATCTCCGGGAGCGGCTTCGCGGTCACGTCATAGACGATGCGCGGCCCGTTCCCGGCGGGCGTGGGCCGGAGACCCGCGGGCGCCTCGCCGCACGCGGCGGCCAGGAGGGGGACGGCGATCGCGATGGAAACGACCGGGGACCGGCGCATCGGGCACTCCGGCAACGGGCACGGCGAAATTCCGACAACGGCGCGGGCAAGTCAAGCGCTCCCGAACGCCTGGGGGTCATTCGGCCGGAGGCAGGGCGCGGGGGGCGGGGCGCCGGCGAGGGGGCTCCCGGCATCAGCCGCCGCTGGTCAGCACGAACGGGTAGACGAAGGTCACGTCGCCTTCCTCGCTCGCGGGGAACGGCCAGGAGCGGACCTTCTGGACGATGCAGGTGCCGATGCCGGTGTCGCCGGTGGAGTTGTCGGCCACGTCGATCGACGTGACCGTGCCGCCCGTGCCGATGGTGAAGCGGATCGTGACCTTGCCGGCCGCGTTCGGGTTCACCTTCAGGGCGCGCTCGTAGCAGTCCTGGATCGCGCCCTTGCGGCGCCGGAACACGCTCTCGACCGAGGCGCGGTCGATCTTGCCGGACCCGCTCTGGCCGGAGATCGAGCCGCCGATGCGGATCTTGACCGCCTCCTCGACCTTCTCGTCGGTCGCGACCTTGACGATGCCCGGCCGGCCGCCGCCGCCCGGGACCTCGCTCTTCGCGAGCTTCTGGATCCCGCCGCCCGGCGTCGCGGCCATGCCGCCCGCCCCGCCCCAGCGCTTCCCGCCGCCCGCGGCGATGCCCGTGCCCGCGGCGCCGCCCTCGGTGTAGACCGCCATCGTGTTCGCGTTCATGTCGAACGCGTTGCCCATGCCGGTGATGCCGGTCATCGGGCCGGTCTTGCCGCCCGGGCCGCCGTCGAGGAACTGGAGGATGGTCTTGCCCTTGACCTCCTTGGCCAGGCGGGCGCTGCGCTCCGCGTCGGACTCGGGGCGCTTCTCGACCTTCGCGACCTTCTTGTTGTCGTCCTGGGTGTCGACGTCGTCGGCGCTCCCGAACTTGTTCTCGCCGGCCTTGTCGCCGCCGCCGTCGCCCTGGGTCTCGCCGACCTCGAGCTTCTTCTCGTCCTTCTCCTGGGCGAGGTTCACGTCGACCTTGATGCTGCGCTTGTCGACCTTCCTGGTCTCCATCTGGGCCGCGGGGTTCCACATGAACTGGGACACGGTGTAGAACGACGCGATGCAGAAGGCGGTGGCCACGAACGTCGAGATCATCGTCCCGTCCATGGCCATCGCGCGCTTGCGGCCGACCAGGGCCTTGGGCGGGCGCACGAACTCGAACGCCAGCCGGACGCGGCCGAACTCGAGCTTGCCCCAGTCCCCGGGG
>VGRB01000654.1 GCA_016875475.1 Deltaproteobacteria bacterium | reverse complement strand
CGCCGTGAGCCGCGAAGCCGCCAACGTCCGCCTTGGACGCAGACTGGAGCCCTGGCTCCATCCCCCCGTCCACGGTACACCCTACTTCGACGAGGAGCTGCAGGTGCCGCAAGAGACGTCACACCGCATCATGGTCGGTGAGACCGTCCCGATCCTCACCGTCGTCGCCGTCGAGGCAGGGCTCATGTTCCGCTCCGACGAGCCGATCTGGTACGTCCACCCCGAAACGGATCAGCAGAGGATCTTCTACGGCGATCTGGTCCTCGCCCGCCCCGTCGACCCGAGGCGCGTAACGGCGGACGACCTGCTTCTGGCGATGGAGGTGGTCAGCACCCATGACAGGCGCAAGGCGCTCAAGGACACGCTCTTCCAGCGCCTGTTGAACGAGTACAACGACGTCCCGGAGTTCGCCCTGCTGTTCCCGGACCTGGAGGACCCGCGCGCGCTGACCTGGTATCGTCTCGTCGAAGAGGGGAGATACGAAGAGCAGATCGTCGCGCCAGGCGGTCGGGTGTCCTCACGGGCGGTCCCGGAGCTCGAGCTTCGCGTGCTGCCGCGAGACCGCTGGAGCCCGGGGTACAAGGTCGACATCTACTACCGCGGGGAGCTCCGACCTCGCATGGCGGCCGTGCTCCAACGCGCCGGCGAGGAGAAGGCCCGCGCCGACGAGGAGAAAGCGCGCGCCGAGAAGGAGAAGGCCCGCGCCGAGAAGGAGAAGGCCCGCGCCGACCGGCTGGCGGAGCGTCTTCGGGAGCTCGGGATCGACAACGACCACTGATGAGCAGCCGGCTCTGATGAGCAGCGGGCTCCGATGAGCAGCCCGGCGCCCTCCGGCCGCCTGCGGACGAGATCATCGATCCCCTACCGGGGTCCACGTGGCACGGCGGTTTGCTCGACTGCGAGGTGAAGGCCCACGCCGGGCGCCTGCCCAGCCCCGGCCTGGCCAGACCCGAGTGTTGAGCGGGATCAGCGAAGCGGCAGAGCCCCCTGGCCGCCGCGCCAGTTCCAGACGTTGATGGATCATGAACCGCATTCCCGAGAAGGCCATCCAGGACCCCGGATATCCGACCTTCGACGAGTATCGGAGGAGCCGCCGCGAGTTCCTCGCGGGGCTCGTGGCCGCGGGGGCTGCCGCCGTTTCCGCCGGCGCGGCCTCCTCCGCGCGGGGCGACTTGCCGCCGCCGGAGCCCGAGCCGGAGCCGCCGCCGGAGCCCGTGCCCCTTCCCGGCGATCAGCCTGGTCCCGAGCCGGAGCCGCCGAGCGAACAGGCCGCTGCACAGGGGGGTGCCGCCGAAGCGCGCCTGCCCCGGCGAGCCGGCCACCCGCCCCCGAAGGACGACCCGGTCCCGCCTGGGGGCGAGCCCCCGCCGCCCGACCCCATTCCATGCCCCGGCGAGCCGCCCGAACCGGTCCCGATCCCCGGAGAACCGGTCCCGCCGAGCGAGCCCAAATCCGCCGGCGCGCGGCGGATTCGGGACGAAGGTGCAGCGGTTCGCCTCGCGGGCCGCTGCACCGGTTCGGGGGGTACGGCGTGTCGTCCCCCCGGGCAGGTGGGCGCCGGCCCGGAACGTGGCGGCCCCGAGCCGAAGGCGAGGAGCCGGCGGATTCTGGGCAGCCGGCACTGGCTCGACCCGCCGCCCGACGAGATCCCGCCGCCGGGCGAGCCTCCCATGCCGGATCCGCCCATTCCTTCGCCCCCCGGGGTCCCGTTGCCGCCGGATCCCGAGCCACCCCCGCCGCGCCCGCCGGCACCATGAACCTCACGCTCTCGCTCACGCACGCGTGCAACCTCGCGTGCACGTACTGCTATGGCGGCGCGAAGCGGCACGCCGTCATGAGCTGGGACGTGGTCCGACGGGCGGTCGACATCGGTGCTGCCGCTGCCCGGGGCACGCTCACGGTCGGCTTCTTCGGTGGCGAGCCGCTCCTCGCCTGGGACCTG
>VGRB01000653.1 GCA_016875475.1 Deltaproteobacteria bacterium | reverse complement strand
CATCCCCCTTGCGTCCGCAGGCCGCAAGGGGGGCCCAGAAGGCCGGTGCCCGAGACGCCCCGCGCAGCCGGCGATCGATATTCTCGCTGACCCTGGGAGTGGAGGTCGACGCGCACGCCAACTACCACGGGACCGACCCCTGCTACGGGGCCGGCCGGTGCTACGGCCGGATCCCGAGCGGAGGCGAGTGGGGGGAGGCCCATATCCCGGGCACGGGCCGCTCGGCCAACCCGTCGTCCGTACCGGCGCTGTGCTCGCCGGGCCAGGCGTGCGACGACGGGAACGTCTGCACCGCGGGAGACGCCTGCTCGCCGGCGTGCGCGTGCGCGCCCGGGGCGGCCCTGGTTTGCGACGACCAGAACCCGTGCACGACCGACGCCTGCTACCCGGCGACCGGGTGCGTGAATCCGCCACTGCCGGACGGCACCGCGTGCCCGGGGGGCCAGACCTGCCAGGGCGGCGAGTGCGGGGGCAGCGATGCCACGCCGTGCGTGGCGACCGGCGGGACCTACAAGACCGTGAGCTTCACGCGGGACGAGGGGTGCCGGGCGGTCGCCTTCCTGAACAAGGCGCGCTACAGCCGGATGAGCCCCATCACGACCACCGCGCGCGACATCGCCTACGACTGCACCCCGGAAGACACTTGCGGCCGCAGGGCGTCCGCCTGGAACACCGTGGCCGAGTACGCGGCCGCCAACGGCAGCACCACGACGATGACCGTGGGCGCGACCTCGCTCAAGGCCCTCAAGGCCGCCAGCGCCACCTGGGTGGACGATGGCCTCTGGTACGACACGGTGGCGCGCACCATGGCCGACGCTGCCTCGCTCAACAACGTGTGGGTCCACCTCGAGGGCGTCCTTGCCGGGTCGCGCAGCGGCTTCTGCCTCTACCTCTACGACACGCCCGCCGACCCGGTGTCCGCGTACGCCTGCATCGACCCCTGGTACTGCGGCCCGGACGGCTGCCCTGCCGACCACCTCCAGCCCTGCGTGGGACGGTGGCTCTCCGCCCGCGGCCGGCTGACGAACGAGACGGGGTCGTGGCGGATCGTCATCAAGACCATCGGCAACACGAACCCGGCGGTGGTCCAGGCCGTGAACGTGTTCGACGTGAACACCGCCACCGCGTCCGACCTGAAAACCTGACGGAGGTGACCGGCATCGGGTCGGCCACCGCGAACGCCATCGTCGCCTACCGCGCCCTGAACGGCCCGTTCGAGTCGCTCGCGCAGCTCACGGTGGTGAGCGGGGTGACGGCCGCGCAGGTCTCGGACGGGATGGTGTCCGACCCCGGCGAGAGCAACTCGGTCATCGGGCTGCCGGGCGCACGCGAGGTGAGGGTCTTCGGGAGCGTCGCGGCGTTGAAGGCCGCGCTGCCCGCCCCTTCCGCCGCGGGGACCTGGGCCGGGCAGCCCGTGCGGATCCAGCGCGCCGTGGCGCTGAACGCGAACGACTACGAGACGACGCCTGCCCGTGGGCGTCGGGCCGGGTTGAACGGCCCGGTGCAGTCGTCGTCGAAGAGCGGCGGGTCGATGCCGTGGTCCGCGAGTCCTTCCTTCGGCTCGTCGGCCACGCGGCAGTCCCTGGCGGGCTCGCAGGGGCAGGCAGGCGGAGCGAGCGGGACGGGATCGGCCGGAAGTCCGAGGTGCCGGAGGATTCTGCGCACGACCACCGGGTCGGTGATGCGGGGCCCCGTCTCCGATCCGAAGGCCCGCAAGGGCCGAGGATCGGGAGGACGTGCCTCGGATGGCACGTCCGATAGACGGGGGCGAGGACCAGCATTGGAGAGCTGCACCTGGGACAGGCGAGGGCGTCGGCGTCGAGCACGCGCCGGAGCAGAACCGCCCAATCGAGCCGTCGTGGTCGGTCGGCGGCGGGCGGGCTCGGGGGCGGAAGGCGTTTGGCGTCCGCGGCCTGCGGCGGGACGGGCTTGTCCGCGACCGC
>VGRB01000652.1 GCA_016875475.1 Deltaproteobacteria bacterium | reverse complement strand
CCGTTGTCGTCCATGGGCGTCACGAGGGGGCAGCCGCCTCGTCCAGGTCGCGCAGCGCCGCCGCGACGGCCTCGAAGGTCCGCGACAGGTCGGAGTCCGGGTGGAGGTCCGTGACGAGCGCGCGCTCGCGCTCCGCGGCCCGGAACCGCGGGTCGTGCGGGATCTCGGCGAGCAGGCGCGTGCCGAGCCGCTCGGCGAACGAGGCCAGCTCGGCCACCCTGGCCGGGTCGCGGACGTCGTTGGCGACCAGGCCGGCGAGGTGGACCCCGTTCCTGGAGTAGTGGCGGACGGCGCGGGCGATGTTGTTCGCCGCGTACATCGACTTCAGGTTGTCCGAGACCACGATGACGACCGTGCTCGCGATCACGTGCATGAGGGGGGCTGCGAATCCGGGCCGCTCGGCGGCACCGCGTCCGGATCGGCCGCACGCACGCCGTTCGCGACGTCGTGGGGCAGGGTGCCGCGGGGCGATCGCAGGTAGACGAACGGCGTGACGTGCAGGAAGTTCGACACGCGCGACATGTAGATGTCCGCGGACCGCTCGACCTGGCGCGCGAGGTGGCTCTTGTCGTTGCCCGCGCGCATCAGCGGCCCCCAGCGCGGGTTGCCCACGTCGGCGGAGCGCTGCGCGAGGGGCCCGATCTCGTCGTCGAGCGCCGCGAGGCGGGCGCGGAGGTCCGCGAGCAGCGCCTGGAGCGACTCCGCCGTGGTGTCCGGCGAGGGCTTCGGGCCGTAGCCCCCCCGCAGGCGCTGGAGGTCGAGCCGGGCGCGCGCGTGGCCGAACTCGAGCCGCTCCTTCTCGGCCATGAGGCGGCCGAGCCGCGTCTCGTCGGGCACGAACGCCTCGGTCGCGCGGATCTCGTCCTCCAGCTCGCGCAGGATCAGCGCGGTGCGCCAGCGGAGCGCGGACTTGCTGACGTGGACGTCCGCCCACATGTGGTCGCCGACGTAGAGGATCTCCTCGCCCGAGGCGCGCAGGTGGCGCTCGACCTGGCCCGCGTCGCCGCCGTGGAACACCCCCCCGGACCGCGGCCCGTCGAGGCACGGCCGGAGCAGGCCGTCGTCGCTGACCACCTCGAACATCGGCTGGCGGGACGAGAAGAAGTCGGGCTTCCGGGCGGACACGATCACGATGTCGAACAGGTCGCGCCACGTGCGGCCTCCGAGGAAGCGGTCGAGCGCGTACGCCATCATGGCGCGCGTGTAGGACCACTCCGAGTTCGTGATCAGCATCAGCTTGCGCCCGGCGTGGCGCAGGTCCAGCAGCGCGAGCGGGAGTTCCGGGTCGGGCTCCACGAAGCGGTCCGGGTCCGCGACGATCTCGGCCTTGAGCGCGCCTTCCAGGTGGGCGCGGTCGAGCGTGCGCTTCATGCGGTCGTACAGGTCGCCGTAGCCCATCACGCCCGGCAGGCTGCCCGCGTCGAGCAGGTCCGCGAGCTGGGCGTACATGCACGCCTCGGAGTGCGAGAACAGGGTGTGCAGGAAGACCCAGCGGGGTTCATCGAGGTCCACGGTCGTGCGCTCGTACTCCTTGCGCTGCGCGTCGAACTCGAGCAGGCGGGTGCCGTGCGAGGCGCGCTTGACGTAGCCGAACCGGTTCGCCTTCACGATGTTGCCGCGCTCGCGGTCGATGACCAGCCCGCGGATGAACAGGTCCGGGTCGAACGCGAGGTCCGCGACCGGCCACCCCTGGCGGACCAGCCCGTCGCGCAGGTGCTCGTAGGCGCGGCGCTCCCACTCGTCCACGCGGTAGTGGATGAGCGTGTAGTCCATGTCGAAGCCCACGGCCCGGATGGACCGCAGGTTGAGCGTGCGGTTGCAGTAGACGCGCCGCTCTGGCGGCGGGAACGCGACGGCGGGCACCAGGCGATCCATGGACTCCTCCGCGGGGCCGGGACGAAGGCAACGTAGCAGGGCGGGGGGCGGGGATCAACCGCCGGAGGTGTTGC
>VGRB01000651.1 GCA_016875475.1 Deltaproteobacteria bacterium | reverse complement strand
GTGCCGATGGGCGAGTTCTGGAGCGACGGTTTCGGGTTCGACGCGGCGTTCAGCGTGATCGAGGCCACGTCGATCGGACACGTGCTGGGCCGGCCGATCATTGCGGCGGAGGCGTTCACCGCGGATCGACCCGAGGCGTGGAAGCTCTATCCCGGCGCGCTCAAGAACCAGGGCGACTGGGCGTTCGCTGCGGGGCTGAACCGGCTCGTCTTCCACACGTTCGCGCACAAGCCCTACGGCGATCGGCTCAGGCCGGGTGTGACGATGGGCCCCTACGGCGTGCACTGGGATCGCGGGCAGACCTGGTGGCCGATGGTGGCGGACTACCACCGCTACCTCGCGCGCTGCCAGTTCGTGCTGTCGCAGGGCCGGCCCGTGGCCGACGTGCTCTACCTGGCCGCCGAGGGCGCCCCGCACGTGTTCCGCCCGCCCGCGTCCGCGCTCGACGGGACGGCGACGCTGCCCGACAAGAAGGCCTGGGCCTTCGACGGCGTCTCGCCGCGGATCCTGGTCGAACTGGCGTCGGTGCGCGACGGCCGGATCGTCTTCCCCGGCGGCGCGTCCTACCGCGTGCTGGTGCTGCCGGCCGTGGAGACGATGACGCCGGAACTGCTGCGCAAGCTCGCTTCGCTGGTCGACGCGGGCGCCGTGGTCGTGGGCCAGCCGCCGAAGAAGTCGCCGTCGCTCGAGGGCCATCCGGAATGCGATCGCGAGGTGGGCGAGCGGGCGAGAGCCCTCTGGGGCGGCGACAGGGCGCCTGCGACGATCACGCGCCGGACGCACGGCCGCGGGGCGGTCTACTGGGGAGGAGAACTGTCGGCGACCGCGGGCGAGCTCTATCCCGCCTACGAGGCGACCGCGAAGGTCCTCGCGGCCGAGCAGGTGCCGCCGGACTTCGTCACCGCAGCGCCGTTCCGCTACACGCACCGCTCGCTTCCCGGTCGCGAGGTCTACTTCGTCGCCAACCGGGCCGGCGAACCGGTGAGCGGAACCGTGCACTTCCGCGACGGCACGCGCGTCGCCGAACGATGGGACGCGGTGACCGGCACGATCGCGCGGCTTGCCGTGCGGACCCCGGGCGGAGTTGCGGGCGCGGAGGCCACCCTCCACCTCGACGCCCATCAGAGTGCGTTCGTCGTGTTCCACGAGGACGAAGGACCCGACGTCGCGACGAACCCGATTGCCAGCGGTGCTGGCGGCAGCGCGGTGCGCGTCGAACTGAACGGGCCGTGGAGCGTGTCGTTCGATCCGGCCTGGGGCGGCCCCGAGCACCTTGTCTTCGCCACGCTGTGCGACTGGACGGCGAGGCCGGAGGAAGGCGTCCGGTTCTATTCCGGCATTGCGCGCTACACGAAGGGGTTCGACCTGCCGGCGTCCGCGCCCGCCGCCAGGGATTGGCTGCTCGATCTCGGGACCGTGAAGCACCTGGCCCGCGTGCGCCTGAACGGCAAAGACCTCGGGGTCGTCTGGACGGCGCCGTGGCAGGTCGCGATCACCGCTGCGGTGCAGCCGGAGGGCAATCGCCTGGAGATCGAGGTCGCGAACCTTTGGATCAACCGCCTGATCGGTGACGAGGGACTCCCCGACGATGGCGTGCAGGACGGCAAGTGGCCCGACTGGGTGCTGGACGGCAGTCCGCGCCCGACGCCACGGTTCACGTTCACGACCCATCGTTTCTACCGGAAGGGCGACCCGCTGTGGCCGTCGGGACTGCTGGGGCCGGTCGCCATCCTGGCGATCCGGTAGCCGCGCGTCCGCCTGGCGACGGGTCCGAGACCCCAGGCTCCAGGCCGGGTCCGGTGCGCGCTGCAGGGTGGTCGTCGAGGCCCTGCGAGGGCAGGCAGGCCGTACCGACGATGCGGGGCTGCGCATGCCTGCGCGGCGAGACCCTGGCCGCCTGCGCCGGGCCGGGTAGGTTCGGCGGTTACGGAGCCCGCCCTCGCACTCTATCC
>VGRB01000650.1 GCA_016875475.1 Deltaproteobacteria bacterium | reverse complement strand
TTTTCGGGGTTGTTGCGAGGGCGTCAAGGTTGGGGTCCGGGATCGCGTGTTCCCCGGCTGCTGGCGGCAGAGAGCGAGCCGGATCCGGTACGACCCGTAGCCCGCGAGCTTCCCGTCGACCCGGTCCACGCATCCACGCGATTGCGGATTGACGGCGGCCCGCGACCTCTGGCATGCTCGGCCAGGATCGTCGAAGGGAGCGGACGGGATGGGCGGCCGGAAGATCGCGACGACCATGTACCTGACTCCCGAGCAGGACTCGCTGCTGAAGGAGCTGAGCCGCCAGACGCGACTGCCCGTGTCGGAGCTGGTGCGGCGGGGCGTGGACCTCGTGATCGATCGCCACAAGGACCACCTCGTCGGGTACTCGCACGATCGCGAGCGGGCGGCGATCCGCGGCCGCTGACCCCCCGCGCTCGAATCGGAGGAAGAAGTGCGCGTCCTCATCACCGGCGGGGCCGGGTTCATCGGGTCCCACCTCTGCGACCGGTTCCTTGCGGACGGCCACCAGGTCGTCTGCATGGACAACCTGCTCACCGGCAAGCTGGAGAACGTCGAGCACCTGTTCGGCCGCGACGGGTTCACGTTCGTGAAGCACGACGTCACGAACTACATGCACGTGCCGGGGCCGGTCCACGCGGTCCTGCACTTCGCTTCGCCGGCGAGCCCGGTGGACTACCTCCGCTACCCGATCCAGACGCTGAAAGTCGGGTCGCTCGGCACGCACAAGGCGCTCGGGCTGGCCAAGGACAAGGGCGCGAAGTTCCTGCTGGCCTCGACCAGCGAGTGCTACGGCGACCCCGAGGTCCACCCCCAGCCCGAGACCTACTGGGGCAACGTGAACCCCGTCGGCCCGCGCGGCGTCTACGACGAGGCGAAGCGCTTCGCCGAGGCGATGACCATGGCGTACCACCGCCACCACGGCCTCGACACGCGGATCGTGCGGATCTTCAACACCTACGGGCCGCGGATGCGGCTCGGCGACGGCCGCGTCGTGCCCGCGTTCCTGTCGCAGGTGCTGCGGGGCGAAGCCCTGGCCATCTTCGGCGACGGATCCCAGACCCGATCGTTCTGTTTCGTGTCCGACCTCGTCGAGGGCATCGTGCGGCTGCTCGCGGCCGACCACCACGACCCGGTGAACATCGGCAACCCCGAGGAGCACTCGATCCTCGAGTTCGCGCGCATCGTGCAGCAGGTCTTCGGCGGCGGTCCCGAGATCCGCTTCGAGCCGCTCCCCGTGGACGACCCCAAGGTCCGCCGGCCCGACATCGGGAAGGCTCGGGAATTGCTGGGGTGGTCCCCCGTGGTGTCGCTGTCGGAAGGCCTTCGCCGCACGGCGGACTACTTCCGCGCCACGGCGCTGGGCTTGCCTCCCGCGTGATCCCTTCGGCCGCAACTACGCACGATCCCTTTCGGGAGACCCCCCGCCGCTGGGGGCTTCCCCCGCCGGCTGCCGATTCACAAGTGTAGAAGACGTCGCCCTCGCGGTGACGTGGCGCATCGTTGCGGCGTGCAACAGGGCGGCGTCTTCGGCCCGGCAGCCGGCGGGTGGGGCTGTCCCCGGGGGGGGCTAGCGCCGCAGCACCTGGGTCTCCACGAAGTCCTCGCCAAGCTCCTTGCGCAGGAAGTCCTTGAACTTCTTCTTGATCCGCTCCTCGACCTGCCGGGCCCGCTCGCGGCTGACGCCGAACTTCTCGCCGACCTCCTGGAGCGTGACGGGGTCGTCGGACAGCAGGCGCTTCTCCCATATGTGGCGGTCGCGCTCGGCCTCGAGCGTGCGGCCGAACTCCGCGATCTTCTCGCGGATCCTGTCGGTCACCTCGGCGGTCGCGGCCTCCTCCTCGGGGTCGGAGGTCCCGGCCAGCGTGCCCATCAGCGTGGTCTTGCCGTCCTGGCCCTGCGGGGCGTCCAGGTAGAGGTCCGGCGAGTCCATCCTCTCCATCACCTCGGCCACCGTG
>VGRB01000649.1 GCA_016875475.1 Deltaproteobacteria bacterium | reverse complement strand
AAAACGTGCCCGGGGGCGCCGCGATCGGGAACGCCCTGCACGAGGTGCTGGAGCGCATCGACTTCGCGGCCCCCGACCCGCGCCGGATCCGCGAGGAGGTCGCGACGAGTCTTCTCCTCCACGGGGTGGACGCGCCGGCCGGCGAGGTCGCGGACGCCCTGGTCCGGGGGCTCGGGACGCCGCTTCCGCGCATCCCGGGCGACGCGGCCGGCCGCCCGGGCCTCCGGCTGCGCGACATCCGCGCCGCGGACCGGCTCTCGGAGATGGCGTTCGACTTCCCGGTGGCGGGCGGCCTCGACGCGGGCGCCGGGCCCGGGACCGTCACGCCCGCGGACGTGGCCGCGGTGTTCGAGGAGCACCCGGACGGGCAGACCCCCGCCGGGTATGCAGCGCACCTCGCGCGCCTCCGGTTCGGCGCGTTCCGCGGCTACCTGAACGGGAAGGTCGACCTCGTGTTCCGCGTGCGGCGGCCCGACCTGCCCGAGGCCGGCCGGTACTACGTCGTGGACTACAAGTCGAACCGCCTCGGGGACAGGCTCTCGGACTATGCGCCGGCCCGGCTCGCCGACGAGGTCGCCGACGCGCACTACGTGCTCCAGTACCACCTCTACCTGGTCGCCCTTCACCGGCTGCTCGCCTGGCGCCTCGGCGGCGCGTACGACTACGACGCGCACGTCGGGGGGGCGTACTACCTGTTCCTCAGGGGCCTCGGCGGCGAGTCCGCGACGGCCGACACCGGGGTCTTCCGGCACCGGCCTTCCAGAGCGCGGATCGAGGCCCTCTCGGCGCTATTCGACGCGGGCGGACGGCCCCGGGGGGCGACATGACGATGCGCGGGATGCCGCCGATCCTCGATGCGGCCGAGCGGGCCGGGCTGCTCGACCCGCTCGACGTGGAGGTCGCGCTCCGCATCGCCCGGCTGGCGCGGAGGGAGGAGGCGGGGGGGGACGTTCCCGAGGTCGCCCTCCTCGGGGCCGCCATGGCGAGCCGCGCGATCGCGCACGGCCACGTCTGCTTCGAGGTGGGCCGCGCCCGCGAGATCCGGCCGGACCCGGACGGCCGCGGGCCGGTCCCGTGGGAATGGCCGGACGCAGGGGCGTGGCTCGAAGCGCTCGCCGCGTGCCCCCTCGTCCGCCGGCCGCCCGGGGACCGCGCGTCCCCCCTCGTGCTCGAGGGAGACCTCCTGTACCTCGATCGGTGGTGGGGATACGAGGAGCGCCTCGCGGCGGACCTGCGCGCCAGGGCGGCGGCGATCGCGCCCGGGGTGGACGCGGACCTCCTCGCCGAGGGGGTGGGCAGGCTGTTCCAGGACGCCGCGGGGGCGGGCGTGGACGACCAGCGTTCCGCCGCTCGGGTGGCCGTGGAGCGGCGTCTCGCCGTGATCACCGGCGGCCCGGGCACCGGCAAGACCACGACCGTCACGAAGATCCTCCTCCTGCTGCTCGAGCAGGAGCGGCGGCGACGGCCGGACGTCCCGGCGGACCGGCTGCTCGCCGTCTCGCTGCTCGCGCCCACGGGCAAGGCCGCGGCCCGCCTCGAGGAGTCGGTCAGGGAGGTCCGTGCCCGCCTGGCCGCGGACGCGACCGGGATCGACCCGGACCTGCTCGCGGCCGTCCCCGCGGAGGCGTTGGGGATCCACCGCTGCCTCGGCGCGAACCCGGACCGCCCGACGCGCTTCCGGCACGACGAGCGTCACCCGCTGCCGGCGGACGTCGCGGTCGTGGACGAGGCATCGATGATCGACTTCGGGCTGATGGCCCGCCTCGCGGAGGCCGTCAGGCCGGACGCGCGCCTCGTGCTGCTCGGGGACCGGAACCAGCTCGCCTCGGTCGAGGCGGGCGCGGTCTTCGGCGACGTCTGCGACGCGGGGGCGGCGGGCGGCGCGGTGCGTGACTGCGTGGTCCGGCTCCGGCGCACGTACAGGTTCCGGGCGGACGGGGGCATCGGCGCGCTCGCCCGGGCCCCC
>VGRB01000648.1 GCA_016875475.1 Deltaproteobacteria bacterium | reverse complement strand
GACGCTCCGGCTGTCCGGGTCCTGGTAGAGGTTCGTCATCACCACGGTCCGGCCGCGGCCCTCGGTCGCGACCCTGCCCCAGTTCGGCAGCGACTGCCCGAGCACGCCGCCCAGCGCGGGCCGGGAGTCACCCGCGTTGTAGACCACCTCGATGAAGTCGGGCATGTGGAACGACACCGGCCGCGCCGCGTACGGCGCCCCGATCAGCGCGGCGAGCGATCGCTCCATCTCGTCCCGCAGCGCGGACAGCCGCCCCTGCATGTCGATGGCGCTGCCATCGGTCCGCGCGAGCGCCAGGTGGAAGCCCGCCTTCTCGTTGCACAGGTCCCACCCGACCTCGTCCGGCCCGACCCGCAGGTACCACCGGCTGTTCGTCGAGTTCATGGCCGCCCATGCCTCGTCCGCGTCTGCCCAGTCGTTCGTCCGGAAGCCTCCGGCGGCGGAAAGCAGGTAGCGGGAGAGGGCCTCCTCGCCGCCCGCGGCCCCCGCCGCCTTCGCGGCGGCCTCGAGGTCCTTCGCGATCGCGGTCATCTCGCGTCCGTACGCCTGGTTCAGCGGCACGGCCGCGAGCCCGTCGCCCTGCCGGCGGACGACCGCGAACGGCGCCATCAGCGCGGCGCGGTCCGGGTGCGCGGCCAGCCGCTCGCAGAGCGCGGTCTCGTGGACCTCGTCCGCGGGATACGCGTCCCACCGCCGGGCCGGGAAGTCCGGCAGAGCGTTGCAGAACGGGTCCTTCTCGGTCCCGGGCGCCACGCACCACGGGCCGTGGTTGCGCTCGAACAGGGCGCGGCTCTCCGGGTCGGCGCGGGCGATGTGCGGCTCCAGCGCGGTCGCGCCGACCTGCGTCCGGTACAGCCGGTCCACGCGCTCCCCCGCCGCGAGCAGCCGCCTCACCAGGTCCTTCTCGGCCGCGGGCAGCCCCGACAGGTCGGTCGCGACGCGGGTGGGGAAGCCCCGGTCCAGCTCCAGGCGCACCGCCTCGAGCCGCCGCATCTCCACGATCTGCCGCCACGCCCGCTCGAAACGCGGGGTGAACGTCGCCCCCTTCACCCACGCGGCCCGGTCCGCCGGGACTCCCAGGACCGCGACCTCGGCCGGGTCGGGCGTCCCTGGCGTCGCGTCGTCCGCGGTCCAGTGGAGCGGGATGCCCGCCCGCGCGGCGAGCCGGTTGAAGTCGGCGCGGGGCAGCGTGGGCAGGCCGTACGGCCCCGCGGCCGCACCCCGAGCCGGCGCCGGGACCGGCAGGACGGACAGGAGCGCGGCGGCGCACGCGCATGGAAGCAGGCGGTTCATGGCCTCTACCTCGTGTGCGGTCGATCCCGGGCGGTCAGAACGCGATGCCCTGGCAGGCGGCCACGGCCTCCTCGCGCAGGGCTTCCGTGCGGAACACGCCGCCGCGGCAGTAGACGTTGACGTCCGCGCGGTGGACGACGAACGCCGGCATGCCCTTGTCCTCCGCGTCCTCCATGTCCTTCTGCACGCCGAGGATCAGGAAGCCCTTGTCCGTCTTCTCCTTCTTCGCGACGCTCGTGTACAGGTAGCCCATGTCCTGGAAGTTCTTGTCCTTCTGCAGCTTGTCCGCGTAGGCCTCGACGTCGGTCGGCCGGTCCTCCGGGAACTTGTCCACGTAGAACCGGTTCACCTCGTTCGTCCCGTCCTTCGCCGGCGTGTACTTCTCGTACGTCCAGCTCTCCAGGTTCGGGTTGTACTCGCCCTCCCAGCCCTTGGCCGCGGTCATCTTCATCGCCTTCATCTCGACCTTGGCGGGTGCCGGGGCAGGGGCGGGCGCCGGGGCAGGGGCGGGCGCCGGAGCAGGGGCGGGCGCGGCGGCGGCCGCAGCGGGCTTGTCCGCCGGCTTGTCGGCCGGTTTCGGCGCCTCGGCCTTCTTCCCGCAAGCGAGCGCGAACGCCAGGACCACGAAGAGCGCGACGAACCGGAACGCTGACATGGCTTCCTCCATCGACCGGGG
>VGRB01000647.1 GCA_016875475.1 Deltaproteobacteria bacterium | reverse complement strand
GGACCGCCTGGACCGCGAACAGGGTCGTCCACGCGTTCACGTCCGCGGCCTCGCCGTCGTCGGGGGCCCATGCGATCCCCCCCGGACCGGACTGGCAGGACGCGAGGAAGGACAGCGCGCGACGGATCGGCGCGGCGAAGCGGTCAAGGTCGGCGCGGCACCACAGCCGGACGGCCTGCGCGGTCGCGTCGCAGCGCGCCTCGCCCGCGGGTTCGTCCCCGGCCGCGTGGGAGGGCATGGCGCCGTCCGCCCGCTGCCACCGCGCGAGCCGGGCGACCTCCGCGTCCGGGTCGGGCAGGCCGTCGCCCCGGCCGGCGGCCCGCATCAGCAGGAGGCCCTCGACCGCGTAGCAGTGCGCGTGCACGTAGATCCGGCGCGGCCACGCGCCGGGCCACGCCGCGGAGAGACCGGGCAGCAGGTCGTCCGCTAGCCTCGTCCCGGAGGCGCGGTCGAACGCGAGGATCGCCTTCGCGACCTTGAAGAGGTGCGGCGAGAACTCGACGGACCAGCGGCCGGCGGCCGCCGGGACGGACGCTTCGCGACGCCGGATCCGCTCCGCGACGAAGGCGTGCAGCCCGGACACGGCCGGGATCACGTCCACACGACCGCCCGCGTCCCGGTAGGCGAGCAGGCCGGCGAGCGCGACCGCCGAGTCGAACAGGTACGCGATCCCGTCCCGCCCGGCGCCCCCCGGAACCCGCGGGCAGTCCGCGCAGAGCCGTGCCGCGACCGCGTCCGCGAGCGCGTCCGGCCGCGGCCCGCCCGGGCGGCACGCCCAGGAAAGCCACAGCCCGGCCGCCTCGGGGTACGGGTAGCCGGGGTGGGCGGGGTTGGACCACGACGTCACCGCGCCGTCCGGACGGACGACATCGGGGGAGCGGAGCCAGGATTCCATGCGGCCGGCGTCCGGCACGTCCGGGACCGGCCACTCGCGGGTCCGGATCGTCAAGTCGGCCCCCCGGTCGCCGCGATGCGTGCGAGCCGCCACGAGAGCGCGCCCGCGGCCATGCTGAAGAGGATGCGGGTCCCGTGGTACGGCCGCACGAAGGACGTCTCGCCGCCGTTCCGCGCGTAGCGTCCGACCGGGACCTCCACGATGCGGCCCCCCGCGCGCACCGCCAGCGCGGTCAGCTCGGTCTCCAGCTCGTAGGCGCTCGCGCGCAGCCGGTCGAGCGGGACCGCGGCCCGGCGGACCGCGCGGAAACCGGCCTGCGTATCGGTCAGGGCGGTGCCGTAGAGCACGTTGAACAGCGCGGTCAGCGAGAGGTTCGCCGCGCGGTTGACGCGCGTGATCCCCCCCTCCGCGATCGTGCCCAGGAACCGCGACCCGATCGCCATCGCGACGCCGGGACGCATGGCCGCGAGGATGCGGGGGGCGTCGGCAGGGTCGTCCTGGCCGTCGCCGTCGATCAACAGGACCACGTCCCCGGTCGCGACCGCGAGCGCGTCGCGGACCGCGACGCCCTTGCCGCCGGCCCGGCGCCGACGGATCACCCGGGCGCCCGCGCCGGCCGCCTCGTCCGCGGTCCCGTCGTCCGACCCGTCGTCCACCACGACGACCTCGCGCGGCTCCGGCACGTGGAGGAGGATGCCGCCGACCACCGCGCCGATGGCCCTCGCCTCGTTCCGGGCGGGGATGACGACCGAGACCGTCTCGAGCCGCTTCATGGACCGAACTCCGCGTCCCGGCTGGGGAAGCGCCGCCCCGCCGCACCGGAATCAGTACCATTCCGGCGCCGCTTTCGCAAGAATGGAGGGTGCGAGCCATGGGTTCCGCACGTGGGCGCGGCGGCGGCTTGGCCGGCGCCCGCCGGAAGGCAGCCGGATCCGTAGGGTAGATCAGTGACGTGCAAACGGATGAGGCCAAGGGCACCAGTGATGGAGGGGTCGGTCGGCCCTGCCTCCGTCAGGGCAAGTCGCGCGGGCAGGTTGGCTCTTGGCAAGAGGGCCGGCGAAGCCCCAGATCTCCACAAAA
>VGRB01000646.1 GCA_016875475.1 Deltaproteobacteria bacterium | reverse complement strand
AAGACCACCGTCGCCGGGTTCGCGACCGGGTTCACCCGGGTGCGCCTCCTCCACTCGCGCGTCATCGGAAAGGCGGACGCGGCGCGCGCGGGCGGGTTGCAGAGGAACGGCTCCGTCAACTGCTCGCGGTACGAGGACGTGGAGGCGGCCGCCACGAGATGCTCCCTCGCGTCGGACGACAGGGCCCAGTACGGGCAGAACGGCATGAAGAAGCCCGTGCCCGTCCGGAAGCCGGTCCGCCACGCCGGCGGCGTCTCGCCCGAGGCGAGCACGGCGCCGAGCGGCGCGCCCCTGGCGACGTGGGCAGGCAGGGCCTCGAAGTCGAACGTGCAGCCCGCGGCGCCCCACGACGACAGGTCGTAGCCCCCGGCCATGGCCCACAGTTCCGTGTCCTGCCCGGCCGGGCACACCGCGCCCGTCCCGCCCGCGGCCCACGCCACCTCGCCGTCCGACCAGGCCACGAAGGCCGGCGCGGGCAGGTCGCCGTCGAACACGAACGCGACCTCCTCCTCGCCGTCCGGGGCCCAGGCCGTGTGCACTCCGAACGGCTTCCCGATCCGGCCGCGGCCCGCGAGCAGGGCGTCGATCCCCGGCTGCGCGAACGGCAGGGACACCGCGTCCGCGGCGAGGCGGTTGCCGACCAGCACGACGCGTTCCGTCCCGGAGTCTCCGACCACGTCGATGAAGCGCAGCCCGTCGCGCGGCGGCCTCGTGTCCGCGTAGCGGTACTCCTCCCGGACGTCGCCGGACATCGCGGTCCGCCGGTCGTGGAAGTCCACGCCTTTCGCGAGGTACGGCTGCGACCCGAGCAGCGGCAGGCCGCGCGGGTCCATCACCGTGTCGAGGTTCCGGAACCGGCTGAACTCGACCAGGATGCCCTGCCGGGACTCGACCTCGGTCGCCCAGTCGATCAGGAGGTCCGCGGCGTCCCGCCCGAGAGAGCAGGAGCAGCACAAGCTCCTCGTTCGCGGTCTCGGACAGGCCGACGACCCGGCCGCCGCAGTCCGCGGCCTCGCAGGGCGCGACGCGGTACCTGCCCGCCACCAGGCCCCCGTCCCCCGCGACCACCACGGACACGGCGAGCGATTCCTCGGGCCCGTCCCCGGCGTCCTGGCGCCGGAACGCGAAGCGGCGCTCCGACAGGACCGCGGGCGTCCGGAACCCGGTCAGCGCGGACTCCTGGCCCCACTGCGTGGCGGAGCCGGTCAGGGAGCCGCCGCCCTCCTGGCCGCCCGCGGCGGAGACGATCGCCCGGATGGCGACCTCGTGCCCGGAGCCGTCGCCGCCGAAGCCCTCTCCGCCGTACTCGACGGTCATGCCCTCGTCGTTGCTGGCGGCCGGGGGGCGGAGTTCGAGCCGGAAGCGCACTTCGTTCCCCTGCACCCAGCCCCGGGTAACGACGGCATCCCCGGCGCTGCCCGGGACGTACCCGATGACCGTGCCGTCCCTGCGCTGGTGGAGCTGCACGACCCGGAGACCCAGGTCGTTTCCCGCCTGGACGATCCACGTGCCCGTGACGTCCGTCGTGGGGAGGCGGTTCAGCATCGCCCGGGCCTCGTGGAGGCGTTCCATGATCAGCGCGTACGCGTGAGGATCGAGCGTCCCGGCCAGGAGCCGGGCAAGGAGCATCGATGACAGGTCGTCGAGTGTCGCTACCGCCGCGGCGTAGCTCCCGGCCTGGGCCTGGTCGCACGCGGTCGCCGCGGTCGCGATCAGCCCGGCCGGGTCCCCGGCCGGCGGGCGCTGCTGGTCCGCGATGAACGAGGCGAGGGAGCAGGCGGGCGAGACGCAGTTCCCGGGGTGGCCGCCTTCGAGGCAGGGGTGCGGCACGGCGAGAGCCGATTCAACCGATGCCCGCGGACCCAGCACCGGTGCGGGTCCGGAGGCATCCCCCCCCCCAGTTGCAGGCCACGGACACGAGCAGGGACAGGGACAGCACGGCGACTCGACGCGACGCGGCCATGGCGTTCCTCCCCCC
>VGRB01000645.1 GCA_016875475.1 Deltaproteobacteria bacterium | reverse complement strand
CGGGGTCGCCGGGCCCCCGCCCGCGGCGTCGCCGGTGCAGTCGGCGGTCGCGTACAGCCTGACCGTCGTGCCGGAGTCCGCGAGCCCCGTGATCACCGGGGTGGTGATGGTCCTGGACGGCGAGTTCGGGGTGCTCCCGAGCAGCGTGGGCTCGGCGGGGGCCACGCCGTCGTGTGCGTAGTCCACGAAGGACGCCGAGCAGGCGGACGCGTTCCCGGCCCCGTCGGTCGCGGTGGCGCGGAACGTGGTCGTCACGTTCTCCAGGGCCGCGGACGTGATCGCGAACGCGCCGGTCGCCGCGTCGGCGCTCCCCGCGCCCGCGGGCTCGCCCGAGCAGTCGGCGGTCGAGTAGACGCGCACCATCGCGCCCTTCTCGGCCGTGCCGACGACCGCCGGGGCCAGGTCGTTCGAGGGCGAGGCCGGATCGGTCCCGGTCACGGTCGGGGCCGCGGGCGCCTCGGTGTCGCAGGCGTCGCCGGTGCCGTCGCCGTCCGTGTCCTTCTGGTCCGCGTTCGCCACGTTCGGGCAGTTGTCGGGGGCCGGCGTCGGGTCGGGGCAGCCCGGGTTCGGATTCGCGACCTCGTCGCCGTCGACGTCGCAATCGACGCAGTCCGCTTTCCCGTCGTCGTCCTGGTCGTCGAAGCCCTCGTCCGTCTCGCCGTCGCAGTCGTCGTCCGTGCCGTTGCACGCCTCGGCCACGGGGGTCGCGGCGGGGCAGGCCACGTCGCACGTGCGCATCGCGGAGCACTTGCCCTGGTCGTTCTCCACGAAGCACTCGGTCTCGTACCCCTCGGTCACCCACTGCTCGGGGCAGGGGCAGGTCTCGCCGGCCTTGATGCGGCAGGCCTTCTTCGCGCGGTCCTTCGAGGTCTCCGCGCACTCGTACCCGTCGGGACAGTCCGCGGCGTCCTCGCAGTAGTAGCCGCAGAACGACCCCTCCGGGCCGTAGGCCACGCACGCGAGCGCCTCGGCCGGCACCGGGTCGAGCACGCACTCGTCGTCGGCCAGGCAGGGCCGGCAGAGCAGCGCGCCGGGATCGACGCACAGGAGCGCCCCCGTGGACCCGGCGATCGGCAGGCAGACCTGCCCGTCCGGGCAGTCGTCCGCGGCGGAGCAGACCCCCGCGCACGCCTTGCCGTCCTTCACGGGGAGGCAGTGCGCCGAGCCGCAGGCCGAGTCGTTCTCGCAGGGGCAGCCGGCGGGCAGCGGATGGGCCGAGCAGTCCGGCCCCACCTCCGCGCCGTCCTCGGGGGTGTCCGCACCCTCGATCGCGTCGACCGGCGGGACCTCGGCCGCGTCGTCCTCGACGTCCGTGGGGGTCGCCTCCTCGCCGAACTCGAGGATGCCCGGATCCTGGGTCTCGATCCCGCCCGGGTCCTGCCCCTCGTCCGGGGGCACGGCCGTGGAGCCGCCCCCGCCCCCGGAACACGCAGGGGCGAGAAACAGAGCGAGTACGAGGAGAACCGGGACTCCGAACGCGTGAATCGACTTCATCCCTGACCCTCTGTTGAAGTGGTGGACTTCCACGGGGGCGACGTCTACCAGAACGCGAGGAGGCGGTCAAATCGCAACGCGGACAAATCGCGCCACGGTTCGCCCCCCACCACGGCCCGACGGGGGGGCACGAGTGACGCCTACCTCACCCCCAGCCGCCGGGCCAGCCGGTGCAGGTTGCCGCGGTCCATGCCGAGGCTGCGGGCGGCACCCGCCAGACTCCCTCCCGCACGCGCGATCGCGTCCGCCACGAGGCGGCGCTCGTACGCCTCGACCGCGGCCCGGAAGCCTACCTCCCGGGCCTCGACGCCGTCGCGACCGAGGTCCGCGCCCGAGGCCGGTCCCGCCGCGCCCCCCCCCGCGCCGAGCGCGAGGTGCGCGGCGTCCACGACGACCGTCTCGTGCCGGCGCCCCGCGGACGCGCGCAGGGCCGCGCGCAGCACCACGTGGTCCAGCTCGCGCACGTTCCCCGGCCAGTCGTAGGCGGACAGGGG
>VGRB01000644.1 GCA_016875475.1 Deltaproteobacteria bacterium | reverse complement strand
GCGCCATGCGCGCTCGCTCGCGGCGCACTCGGCCGGGGTGCGGCTGGTCGCGCCGGGCGGCCGGTCCGACGTCGCGGACGGGGTCGAGCGCGTTGCGGTGCGGCTCTCGGCACGCCGGGCGATCCGGTTCGCGGTGACCCCGTGGGCCCTGCTCGCCGCGCACCTGCGACGGCCCGCCCCGATCGTGTACCTGCACGACCTTCCCCTGCTCTACCTGCTGCCGGTCCTTCGCCTCCTCGGCCGCACGTGCGTGTACGACGTGCACGAGGACTACGGCAACCTGCTGAGGCACCGGGACTGGATCCCCCCTGCCCTTCGCGGCCTCGCCGGCCGCGCGGCGGACGCGTACGAGCGGGCGTTCGCCCGTGCGGCCGCAGGGATCGTGGCCGCGACCGGCCCGCTGCTGGACAAGTTCCCGCACCGCTCCAAGGCCGCGGTCTACAACCTCCCGACCGGAGACGTGATCGAGGCGGGCGGCCGCGAGCGGACGCCGCTCGCGGACCGCGAGTTCGACCTCGTCCACCTCGGCACGTTCGCCCAGCGCCGCATGGACTTCTTCTGCGGCGTGCTCGGGCGGCTGGTCCGCGCGCGGCCGGATCTCCGCATGCTGGTGATCGGCGCGCCGCCGGCCCAGGAGGCCCTGTGGCGGTCGCGCTTCGGCGACGCGGTCACGGTCGTGGCCCGCGCGGCGCACGCGGACGTGCCGGCGCTGCTGGGCCGGTGCCGCGTGGGGGTCAGCGTCCACCCGTGGCTCACGCCCCACCTGGCGCTCGCGGTCCCGGTCAAGCTGTTCGAGTACATGGCGTGCGGGTGCGCGGTCGCGACCTCGCGGATGCCGGAGTTCGAGCGGCTGCTCGATCCCGGCGACCTCGCGCGCGTCGCGGTCGTGGACGGGCCGGACGAGGCGGCCTGGGAGCGGACGCTCGCCCGGCTGCTCGGCGACCCCGAGGCCGCCGGGCGCGCCGCCGAGGCCCTGCGGGCGCGAATGGCCGAGCGGTACTCCTGGTCCGCGGAGGAGGGCAAGCTCCTCGGCCTGTTCCGCGAGGTGACCGGGACCGCCGCGCCCCCGGGGGGCACGCGATGAGCGCGCGGCGCAGGCTGATCGTGAACGCCGACGGGTTCGGCTTCACCCACGGCAACAATCGCGGCGTCTTCGACACGCTGCCCGCGGGGTTCGTGACGAGCGTCAGCGTGAACGCGAACTTCCCCGCGACCGGCGCGGTGCGGGAGCTTGCGTCGCGCTTCCCGCACGCGGGGATCGGGATCCACTTCAACCTGTGCGTGGGCCGACCCGTGCTGGACCCGTCGCGCGTGCCGAGCCTGGTCAACGCGGACGGCGAGTTCTGGTACCTGGCGTTCCCGGCGCGGGCCATGACCGGCCGGATCGACCCGCGCGAGGCCGAGGCGGAGCTTGCGGCACAGGCCGCGCGGCTGGCGGACCTCGGCGTCCGGCCGACGCACTGGGACAGCCACCGGGGCGATCACGGCTACCCGCCGTTCCTGTGGGCGGCGGTGCGGGTCGCGCGCAGGCTCGGGATCCCGGGCATGCGCACCCACCGCTTCCACACGTTCTGGCGCAGCGGGTGGCCGCCCGCGCGCGCCGCGGCCCGGTACGCGAAGGCGCCGCAGAGGGCCGTGTCCCACGCGTGGCGCGCGGGCGTGGCCGCGGTCGGACGGCTGGCCGGGTTCCGCATGGCGGACCGGTGCGTGGTGCTCGACCCGGACTCCGGGGATCGGCCGGAGCGCTTCGAGACCTGGATGGCGGTGCTCGACGGCCTGCCCGAGGGCGTGACCGAGGCGTGGTGCCACCCCGGCTACCCGGACGACGAGTTGCGCAGGTGGTCCGGCCTCGTCGAGAGCCGGGCCGAGCAGGTCGCGGCCCTGTCGGACCCGAGGCTCGTGGAGCACGCGCGCCGGGTCGGCGTCGAGCTGATCACGTTCCGGGACCTGTGACGGAGAGGACCGGATGCCCACCGGAGCGCGCCGCCTGATC
>VGRB01000643.1 GCA_016875475.1 Deltaproteobacteria bacterium | reverse complement strand
GGCCGGGCTTGGGCTCGGGGGGCACGGCCGTTCCGAGCCGGTAGTTCAACTGGGCCGTGACCGAGAACTCGACCATCTTCAACTGGAGCCCGTCATGGAACTTCCGGGTCTGGAGCCCGGGCTCAACGGACTGGAAGAAGTCGGACGCCTGGAGACGCCGGTAGAACTCGGCAACGTCCTCGTGGTCGAGCGCCTCGCCCTTCAGGGTGATCTGCCCGTTGCGCTCGAGCACGTCCTTGAGCCAGACCCGCCGCGGGTCCCACTTCGGGTTCCAGCCGATCAGCTCCTGCGCCTTCATCTCGTCGGCGCCGACGGCCGAGTCCGCGACGCGGGTCAGGACGTAGCTCAGGTACTGGAGCATGCTCGGCGGGCCGAGCTGGTCGGAGCGGAGGGACTCGAAGATCCGGGTCTGGCGGTCGAGGTCGGCCTTCTCGGTCTGCCACCGCTCCCACGCCTCCTTGACCCGCTTGAGGTCGTCGAGCTTGGTGGTGGCCTCCTTCACGCGGCCCTTGACGTCGTCCAGCTCGGACGAGAGCTTCTGGTGCCAGATGAGGGGGAAGGCGGCCTCGAGCAGGAGGAGGCCGATGAACGCGAAGACCTGGCCCCGGGACGCGGTCGGCTTCGGGCGGGCCTTCTGCCCGATCAGGTTGATTCTGATCATGCGCCGTCACCGAAGCGCCTGAGCGCCAGGCCGACCGCCACGCCCGCGACCGGCGCGGCCCGCTGCAGGAGGTCGATGTCGAACCGCCGCGCGTCGACCGCGATGTTGCGGAACGGGTTCACCAGCTCGACCGGGACCTCCATGCGCCGCTCCAGGGCGCGGATGAGCGCCGGGAGCTGGGCCGAGCCGCCGGTCAGGAAGATGCGGCCGATGTCCGCCTTGATCGAGGTCGCCACGAAGAAGTCGAGCGACCGCTGGACCTCGGTCACCATCTGGTCGCAGACGCGCTCGGAGATGCGCGCGACCTCGCGGGCCACCGTGGACGAGGACAGGCTGGACTCGGCGCCGGTCTTGAACGCCTCGGCCTCCTCGTACGACACGTTGAAGTGCTTCTGGATCTCGGCCGTCAGGACCGCGCCGCCGCTCGCGATGTCGCGTGTGAACGCGACCATGCCGCCCGACAGCACGCCCACGTTGATCGAGGACGCGCCGACGTTCAGGCACGCGAGGGTCTGGTCCGCGGGGACCGAGTAGTTGACCTCGAACATGTTCAGGGCCGCGAAGATCGAGACGTCCACGACCACCGGCCGCAGGCCCGCCTCGACCGCGACCGACACGTACTCGCTGACGACGTCCTTCTTCGCCGCGACCATCAGGACGTCCATCTGGCCCTGGCCGGCGCGTGGGTTCAGGATCTGCGCGTCGACGTTCACGTCCTTGATGTCGAACGGGATGTACTGCTCGGCCTCCCACATGATCGACTCGTCCAGCTCGGCGCGGGTCATCTCGGGGAGCGAGAGCTTCTTGATGATGACGGAGCTGCCGGAGATCGCCAGCGCGGTCTCGACGCCGCCGACCCCGGCCTCGCGGACAAGCTCGCGAATACGCTCGATGACCGCGGTGAAGTTCATCACGCGGCCCTCGACGATGGCGTCGGGGGGCAACTGGCCGAGGCTGAAGGCGAGCAGCTCCCACGAGCCGGCCGCCTCGCGGAGGCGGACGAGCTTCACCGCGCTGGACCCGATGTCCAGCCCGACGAGGTTGCCGCGACCGCCGAACAAGCGCATCCGCAAGCCCGATGACAGGCCGCGGTCATGTTCGCATCCGACCCGTGGGGTGTCAAGAAAACGCCCCGGACGGATTTGCCTCGCCCGCGGGCGCGGGCGAGGCGAACCGTCCGGGGCCACGCGGATGAACCCGACTTCGCGGGTTATCCGCGTGCCCGCTGGGAACGGGCGGGCTTTGGCTCGGGTACGGGCTTTGGCTCGGGTACGGGCTTGGGCTCGGGGACGGGTACGGGCTTGGGCTCTGGTACGGGCTCGGGCTCGTGTA
>VGRB01000642.1 GCA_016875475.1 Deltaproteobacteria bacterium | reverse complement strand
GGGGTGATCGACCCGCACTCGACCACCGGCGAGAACACGAGGCGGCAGGCGCCCTTCACGCAGGACTCGCCGCCCGGGCACGGCTCGGGCGCGGACCAGAACGTGCAGGAGGCCGCGTCCGGCGCCGAGCAGGACTGGTAATGGCTCCGTCCGACGCATCGCGATTCCCCGGTCTTGCACGTGTTGTCGCACACGCAGCCGGTCCCCTCGGCGCACGCCTGGTGGGGCGGGCAGGCCTGGGTGGGAGCCCACTTGTTGCAGCCGGGCTGCCCGGGCACCTCGACGCACTCCTGCTGCCGGCCGTCGTCCGCGCACCGCTTCGCGCCGATGCCGGGGCAGTCGAGGTCCGACACGCAGAGAGGGCCGCACACGCCGCCGCTGCACGTGTTCCCCTCGGGGCACGGCTCGGCCGGGCCCCAGTACAGACAGCCCCCGTCCTCACGGCAGGTCGCGGCGTTGTCGTAGTCGATGCAGCGCTTCGCGTCCGGGGCCGTGCAGCCCGCCTCGACCCGGCACGCGCACGTGCCGGTCGCCTCGACGCACTCCCGGTGCTCCGCGCACGGCGCGGGCGGACCGAACTGGATGCAGTCGGCGTCGCCTTCCACGGCGGCGCAGGTCGAGTAGCTGTCGAGCGACTCGCACCGCGTCACGCCCTCGGCGGCGCAGCCGGGGTCGCTGCCGCACAGCGTCACGCAGGCGCCGCCCTCGCAGACCGAGCCGCCGCCGCAGTCCTCGTACGCCCAGTACAGGCAGCCGGCGTCGTCCGCGTCGCAGACCTTCCGGAAGTGGGGGTCCACGTCGGGGATGCACTCGGCCGCCTCCGCCGCGCAGCCGTCCGCGCAGGCGCAACCGCCGGCGCCGCACCCCTGGTGGAGCGGGCACGCGATCGCCGCGCCCCACTTCAGGCAGCCCGGCGCGACCTCCTCGCACGCGCGCTCGTGGCCGTCGTCCGCGCAGCCGACCTTGCCGGCCGCGTCGCATTCCGGGTCCGACGTGCAGCCGACGCGGCATTCGCCGCCGTCGCAGGTGAGCGAGCCGGGGCAGGCGACCGGCTTGCCCCACCGGAGGCAGCCCGGCTGGACCTCCATGCAGATGCGGTAGGACGTGCCCGAGGCGCACTCGACCGCCCCCTTCGCGTCGCAGTCCGGCGTGCAGACCTCCTCGCACACGCCCGCCCCCTCGCAGACCGCGTCGGCGCCGCAGGTGGTCGGCTCGCCCCACACGCGGCACCCGGCCTCGTCCTCGCGGCACCCCCGGTAGAGGTCCGGCGAGGCGGCGAAGCACCTGCGGTCCCCGGCCTCGCACGCGTGCTGGCATTCGCACTGGCCGTCGCCCACGCAGACCGCGGCGCCGGGGCACGGCTTCTCCTCCCCGAGCTTGACGCAGCCCGGCGCGACCTCGACGCACTCCTGGAACGCCGCCGCCGCGCTGCACCGCCGGTCCCCGGCCGCCGCGCAGCCCGGGTCGGTCTTGCACACCGCGAGGCACTCGCCGTCCAGGCACGCCTTCCCGTCGTCGCAGAAGGCCGGGGCGGACCAGCGGAGGCAGCCGCCGGCCTCCACGCAGACCTGGTAGGCGCCCTGGACCCCCGCGCACCGGCGGTCGCCCCCGTTGTCGCAGTCCGGGACGCACGCCGCCTCGGTCGGGACGTCGTTCTGTGTCCCGGGGTCCTCGCCGCCGGCCTCGTGCGAGTCCGGGAACACGACGCCCTCGATCGGGGGGAGGTCGGCGCCGGGGACGTCGTCCGGGCCGGCCGAGGTGACGCCGCTCCCTCCGCACGCCGCAAGGAGGAGCGCCAGGGAAGCAAGGATGCGATTCATGCGGGAACCTCCCTTCGGACCCGGGGCTGGTGTAGCACGAAACGGGGGAAGGCGGGTACGCGGAGCGGCGATGCTCGCGGGCGGGGGCGGGCTGGTTGGGCGAGCGGTCAGCCGTTGGTGCGGAGGAACTCCTCCATGAAGTCCACGAGGACCTTGACCTGGTCCGGCGTGATGGCGTTGTACATGGAGACCCGGATGCCGCCGAGGT
>VGRB01000641.1 GCA_016875475.1 Deltaproteobacteria bacterium | reverse complement strand
TACCCGAACGACTTCCGGGTGTCGTGCCCGGTCGCGGACGCGGTGGCGCAGGGCACGCCGCTCGACGGTCCCGCGCTCGACGCGAGCCCGATCCGCCTGTCGCTCGCAGGCCGCGTGATGGCGGTGAACTCCTTCGGGAAGGCCGCGTTCGTCCGGATCAAGGACCGCAGCGGGCTCATCCAGGTCTATGTCCGCTCGGACTCGGTCGACGCCTCGTCCTTCGAGCGCCTGAAGCTGACCGACGTGGGCGACCAGGCCGGCGCGACCGGCGTGCTGATGCGGACGCGCACCGGCGAGCTGACGCTCAAGGCGGAGCAGTACCGCGTGCTGTCCAAGGGCCTGCGCCCACTGCCCGAGAAGTGGCACGGCCTGCGCGACGCCGAGATGCAGCAGCGGATGCGCTACGTGGACCTGATCATGAGCGACGAGTCGCGCGAGCGGTTCCGCCTGCGCACGCGGATCGTCCAGCACATCCGCCGGTTCCTGGATGCGCGCGGCTACCTGGAAGTCGAGACGCCGATGCTCCACTCGGTGCTCGGCGGCGCGAACGCGCGCCCGTTCCGCACGCACCACAACACGCTCGACATGGAGCTGTACCTGCGCATCGCGCCGGAATTGTTCCTGAAGCGGCTCGTGGTCGGCGGGTTCGAGCGGGTCTACGAGATCAACCGCAACTTCCGGAACGAGGGGATCAGCACCCGCCACAACCCCGAGTTCACGATGATCGAGTTCTACCAGGCGTACGCCACCTACGAGGACCTGATGGACCTCACGGAGGAGCTGCTCCGCGGCATGGTCGCGGAGCTGCTTGGGCGCACGACGGTCGGGTTCAAGGGCCACGAGATCGACTTCGGCAAGCCCTTCGTCCGCCTGTCCGTGTGCGACGGGCTGCGCACGCACTGCGGGTATCCCGAGGAGGCGTTCACCGACGCGGCGAAGGCCCGCGCGCTCGCGGTCGAGCACGGCGTCCCCCCCGAGGAGGCGGACAAGGTCGTGGCGAAGCACGCCGAGAGCGCGCGCGACGCCGCGCTCGAGCTGGGCATGCTCGTGTTCGAGAAGGAGGTCGAGGACCACCTGGTCCAGCCGACCTTCGTCATCGACTTCCCGGCCGCGGTCTCGCCCCTGTCGCGCCGCAAGGACGCGGACCCCTCGCTGGTCGACCGCTTCGAGCTGTACGTCGCGAACGCGGAGATCGCGAACGCGTTCTCCGAGCTGAACGATCCCGTGGACCAGGCGGGCCGCTTCCGGGCGCAGCTCGCGGCCAGGGCCGCGGGCGACCACGAGGCGATGGAGTACGACGAGGACTACGTCCGCGCGCTCGAGTACGGCATGCCGCCGACCGCGGGCGAGGGCATCGGGATCGACCGCCTGACCATGCTCCTGACCGGCGAGGAGAACATCCGCGACGTGATCCTGTTCCCGCTGCTGAGGCCGGAAGCGAAGTAGCGCACCGCAGCGCCAGGGGCCAGATTGGGCGATATCGGCACCTACGTACTCCCGGCCGCCAGGCTCCTCGGCGTCATCGCCGGCGCGATCGCGCTGGTGTCCCTCCTCGTCGGGGGCATGCTCGCGGTCCTGCGCGGCGTCGCGGGCCGCGGCGCTTTCGCCTCGTGGCGCCTGATGCTCGCCCTCCGGATCCTGGTCGGCTACCGCCGCGAGGGCCACCCGGTCCTGTCCCGCGTCCCCCCGGTGTCCGCGCAGAACCTGATCGCGATGGTCGGCACCGCGATCGGCGTGTGGGCGCTGATCGTGGTGCTCTCGGTCATGGGGGGGCTGGAGACGGACCTGAAGGGCAAGATCGTCCGCCACAGCCCGCACGTGACCGTTCGCCCGTCCGCGCTGCCCGACGGCCCGCGCTCGTGGGACGCGCTCGTCGCCGGGCTGACCGCGACACCGCACGTCGCCTCCGTCGAGCCGATGGTCGAGGCCGAGGCGATGCTGACGTCGCCGGTCAACATGAGTCCGGGCCTCGTGATCCGCGGCGTGCACCCGGGGGGGGCGCTGGAGCGCCTGTGGCTCGCGCCGACCACGGACG
>VGRB01000640.1 GCA_016875475.1 Deltaproteobacteria bacterium | reverse complement strand
GTCGCACCCGCACGTGTGGGGTACAATCCGGGCGGGCGTGGCGGGTGAGGCGGGATGCGGAGCGGACTGGCGTTGGCCGCGATACTCGCGGTCGGGTGCGGCGGCGGGGAGGCCGCCTCGGGCTCGCCGGCCGGGTGCGGCGACGGGGCGTGCGTGTTCGGCGAGACGCCGGCCACGTGCCCGGAGGACTGCGCCGGCGCGCCCGCGGCCACGCCGCCCATGGGCTGGAACTCCTGGAACAGGTTCGGCTGCGACATCAACGAGGAGAAGATCCGCGGCGTGGCGGACGCGCTCGTCGAGAGCGGGATGCGCGACGCGGGCTACGAGTACCTGAACCTCGACGACTGCTGGCAGACGGATCGGACCCCGGCCGGGGAGATCGTGGTCGACCCGGTTCGGTTCCCGTCCGGCATGAAGGCGCTCGGGGACTACGTGCACGCGCGCGGCCTGAAGTTCGGCACGTACACGTGCGCGGGCACGATGACCTGCCAGCAGCGGCCGGGCAGCGCGGGGCACGACGCGCGGGACGCGCTCAGCTACGCCTCGTGGGGCGTGGACTTCGTCAAAGAGGACTGGTGCTTCACGGACGGCATGGACCCGCGCGAGCGGTACGCGGCCATGCGCGACGCAATCGCGGCGAGCGGCCGCGACATGGTCCTGAGCCTGTGCAACTGGGGCCGGGAGCAGCCCTGGATCTGGGGGCGCGAGATGGGCAGCCTCTGGCGCACCTCGGGCGACATCTCGGACTCGTTCCTGATGATGATGGTGAACATGGAGCAGACCTGGCCGCTCGCCCCCTACGCGGGCCCGGGCGGCTGGAACGACCCGGACATGCTCGAGGTCGGCAACGGAGGCATGACCGCGGACGAGTACCGGGCGCACTTCAGCCTGTGGGCCATGATGGCCGCGCCGCTGATCGCGGGGAACGACGTGCGCTCGATGACGCAGGAGACCCGCGACATCCTGATGAACGCCGAGGTGATCGCGGTCGATCAGGACCCCGCGGGGGTCGCGGGCACCAAGGTGCGGATCGACACGGTCGAGCTGTGGGCCCGGCCGCTGACCGAAGCCGGCGCGCGGGCGGTCCTGCTGTTCAACAGGGACTCCGAGCCGCGGCCGGGCGGCTTCGCGTGGGACGAGGTCGGCCTCGCCCCCGGGGACGCGACCTTGCGCGACCTGTGGCGGCGAACGGACCTCGGCACGCGGTCCGGCCGGTTCGACACGACCGTCCCGCCGCACGGCGTCGTGATGGTGGTCGTCCGCGGCGCCGAGCACCGCCCCCCCGCGGGGGAGGCGCGCCTGGCGGACCTGCCGTGGAAGCACGCGGCCGCGTCGCCCGGGCCGGTCGAGCGGGTCACGTCCGTCACGGTCGGCGGGCAGCCGCTGGGGAGCGGGCTCGGGGTCGGTGCGGCCTCGGTCGTGATGTTCGACCTCGGCGGCCGCTGCACGCGGTTCCGGGCGCGTGCAGGCGTGGACGACGCGACCGGGGGCAAGGGCACTGTGGCGTTCGAGGTCCGGGCCGGGGGGGAGCGCGGGTTCGCGAGCGGCGTGATCCGCGGGGGCGACGCGGCCGTGCCGGTAGAAGTCGCGCTCGACGGCGCGCGCGAGCTGGTGCTTGTGACGGGGCCCGGGGGGGACGACGAGCGCGGCGACCGCGCGGTCTGGGCGGACGCCCGGGTGGAGTGCATGTGAACCTCGCGACCGGATTGATCGACCGGGACCCGACGCCGCTCGGGGAACTGACCCTGGAGCGCGTCGAGACCCCGGCCGGGGAGATCGGGTACCAGATATCGATCGACCGCCGGTACCTCATGGGCAGCCACGGGTGCCACAGCGAGCGCGGCATGGCGCCGATGGCCCACGAGCGGCTGCGCCGCGAGGCGCGCGACCTCCACGTGCTGGTCGGGGGGCTCGGCGCGGGCCACACGCTGCGCGCCGCGCTCGACCTGCCGGGGGTGACGCGCGTGGTGGTCGCCGAGATCGGCGTCAAGGTCGCCGAGTGGAACCGCCGCTACTTCGCATCATTCAACGGCAACGC
>VGRB01000639.1 GCA_016875475.1 Deltaproteobacteria bacterium | reverse complement strand
GCGAGAACCGCGGCCGGGCCGCCTCCGAAGGAGCCCGCGAAGACCCCGGCCGGCGGGTCCGAGCCCGCGGCGCCGGCGCCCCTCCACGAGCAGGCGGGATTCAAGGTCGAGTAGGGTTCGGGGGCGCGGGAAGCGGGGGGGGTCAGCGGGCGGCGATCGTGGTGCCGCGGACGGGCTTGTCGCCGATCATCGCGACCAGGACGGACGTCGCGAACGCGGGATCGGCCTTCGCGTCCACTCCCGACAGCCGGGCGGCCTGGGCGGGGCACGCACCGTTGGCCGCGGCCGCGGCCAGGACCCGCTCCCGCTCCATTGCGGTCGCGTCGGTCCAGCTTCCGGAGGGGTGCGAGTCGATCCGCTCGCACGCGCCGGGCCGCTCCACGCCCGCGGCGACCAGCGCCGAGTCGAGCCTGACGAAGGACGCGAGGCAGGTCGGGCGGTCGCGGCGCCAGGACGACTTCTCGGCGGGACGCAGGCGCTGCCACGCGTCCCACAGGCGGTCCGCGGCCTTCGCGGCCTCGGCGGGGGCCATGTCGGCGACCCGCGCGACGTCCCGGGCGCGGTCGCAGACCTGATCCGGGTGCTCCGGAGCCGGGGCGTCGGCCAGCCAGGCCCGGACCCGGGCCTCGACCGCCTGCCTCTTCTCGCCGTCCCAGGCCGCGAGGTCGCGCAGGTCCGCGACGAGGTCGAGTCCCCGTTCCGCCTTCTCGCCGGCCAGGGCCGACGGGTCCCCGGTCAGGGCGCGGACGAACGCGATGTTCGCGTCCATGCCCGGACCGAGCAACTCGGCGTGGATGCCGTTGCCGGTGCCGCGGCGCAGTCCTTCGAGCAGCTCCGCGAACTTCGGGGCATGGGTCCCCTCGGCGCAGCGCACGTCGAGGACCGCGGCCGCGGTCAGGGCCGGGCTCGCGTACATCGCGTACTTCATCGCCTTGTCCCTGCTGCGCTCGTTCGACATCTCCTTCCCTGCCGCCACCACGTGTGCCAGCAGGAGCTTCACCTGCTGCTCCGCGAGCGCCTTGACGCCGGGCTGGGTGCAGTCGAGCCGCGGGGCGACCCTCCTCGCCAGCTTCGCGAAGTGGATCGTGTTCGTGGACTGCGAGTAGACGGTCAGCGCGGCCAGGGCTCGCTCCGGGCGGAGTGGCGCCATCTGCACGACCCACGCGGCCAGGGCGTTCGCGCGCTCGAAGTTGATCTTGTTCGTGCTCCCCGGTTCGTGGTTCGGCATCGCCAGGATGCGCTTCTCCGCCCCGTCCAGCACCGCCGCTGCCGCGTCGCGGCAGCCAGCGGAGGCCATGGCGTCCGCGACCGCGAGGTCCCGCCCGACCCGCTCCGCGTCGCTGCCTCCCTCCTGCGCGTGGAGGGTCCGGACCAGCGCGGCCTGCGCCTCCGGGAGCGCGCACCTGCCGGAGCCGCCCTCCGCCGCCAGGGCCTCGGTCACGACCGATGGCACGTTCTTGCACCCCGCGACCGTCGCGGCCGCCACCACGATGCCCAGCACCAGCCGTCCGATGCGATTGCTCTTCATGACACCCTCCATCGTCTTCAAGCGCCGCGGCGGCCCTCCCGCCGCGTCCCGACCCATGACAATCGCAAGCGGCATGCCAGGGGCGTCGTTCTTCGCAACCACTGGAAACAAGTGCGAAATGGTGCGATGCCCGATGCCGGGCCAGGGTGTGACGCCAGGCCCGTTCCACCCGGTGTTCCACCGCGTGTTCCAGGCCGTGATACCATCCCGCCGATGGCCGGGGGCGAGCGAGCGGGGGTGCAGGGCACGCGACCGGCGGCCTCCGCCGGAAAGGCGGCATACGACCGGACGACGACCCCGGGGGGCAAGGGGGGCTTCGAGCCCGACTCAAGAGACGCGGCGGCAGTGCTCTTCCGCGTGTTCCCCCCCGGAGACGACGGTCTGCCCGTCCCGTTCCTCCTCGGCGGCCAGGTGACGCTCGGCCGCTCCCCCGGCGGCCCGGATCACGTCACGCTGGACGACCTGTCCGCGTCGCGCAGCCACGCGGTCCTGCGCCGGTGCTCCCCCGGTCCG
>VGRB01000638.1 GCA_016875475.1 Deltaproteobacteria bacterium | reverse complement strand
GGGGTACGGCGCCGAGAAGGGCGGGGACTGCGACGACGCCGCGGCGACCGTTCACCCGGGCGCGGCCGAGCTTTGCAACGGCGCGGACGACGACTGCGACGGGGCGGCGGACGCGGAGGGCGCCGAGGGGTGCAAGGTCTGGTGGCGGGACGGCGACAAGGACGGGTACGGGGATCCGGGGGCGACGAAGTGCCTGTGCGCACCGGTCGGGACGTACACGGCGACCGGACCGGGCGATTGCGACGACGCCGATTCCCTGGTGAATTCGGGCGGCGTCGAGAAGTGCGGCAACAACAAGGACGACGACTGCAACGGCTTCGTGGACGAGGAGGGCGCCGGGGGGTGCGCATCGTACTGGCTCGACGACGACAAGGACCTGTGGGGGGTCGGGACCCCGAAGTGCCTCTGCACCGCGCTCGGCACGTACTCGGCGACGAAGCCGGGGGACTGCAACGACGGCAACGCGACCATCAACCCGGGGCAGAAGGAGGTCTGCGCGAACGGGGTTGACGACAACTGCTCGGGCGCGGCGGACGAGGAGGGCGCGATCGGGTGCAAGCCGCACTACCTGGACGGCGACGGCGACAAGTACGGGCTGACCGCGGTCACGAAATGCCTCTGCGCGCCTGGGGGCGGATACGTGGCGAACGGCAGCGACTGCGACGACACCGACCCGGCCCGCAACCCCGGCGTGACCGAGAAGTGCGCCACCCTGTTCGACGACGACTGCGACGGCGTCGCGAACGAGCGGAACGCGGTCGGATGCGCCGTCTTCTACTGGGACGCGGACGAGGACGGCTACGGGACGACCGGGCGGTGCTACTGCCAGCCCACGAGCAACTACACCGCCCCGATCCCGGGCGACTGCAACGACTCGCTGAACACGGTCAATCCGGGCGCGGCCGAGACGTGCAACGGGAGGGACGACGACTGCGACGCGGCCACGGACGAGGAGAACTCCGTCGGCTGCACCGACTACTACGTGGACGGCGACAGCGACGGGTGGGGCAGCATCGTGAAGAAGTGCCTGTGCGCGGCCTCGGGGATCTACACGACCTCGAAGGGCGGCGACTGCCGCGACGACGACGCGGCAATCCACCCGGGGCAGAGCGAGATCTGCAACGGCGGCCGGGACGACAACTGCGACGGCGCGGCCGACCCGGAGGGCACGCTCGGGTGCCAGGTGTGGTACCTCGACGCGGACCGCGACGGCTGGGGCGACCCGGGGGCGTCGAAGTGCCTCTGCCTCCCGTCCGCCGGCACGTACGACGCCTCGAAGGGCGGCGACTGCCTGGACGCGGACCCGGCGATCACCGGGTGCAGATCGTTCTTCCTGGACGTGGACGGGGACGGGTGGGGGAAGGACTCGGACTCGAAGTGCCTGTGCTCCGCGATCGGCAACTACCGGGCCGTCAAGGGCCTGGACTGCGACGACGCGCTGGCGTCGGTGAACCCGGTCGCCCCGGAGACGTGCAACGGCCGGGACGACGACTGCGACGCGCAGGCCGACGAGGAGGGCGCCGCGGGGTGCGCCCAGTGGTGGCAGGACCTGGACGGGGACGGCTGGGGCGGGGCCGGGCCGAAGTGCCTCTGCGCGGCGACCGGGTTCTACAAGGCGCCGAACGGGGGGGACTGCCTGGACTCGGACCCCGACGTGAACCCCGGCCGCAAGGAGGTCTGCTTCCCGCTCGACGGCAAGGACAACGACTGCTCCGGGACCGCGGACGACCACCGCCTGGTCCGCATGGTGCGCCTCGACTACTCGGACATCGACGACCCCACGGCCCCGTCGGTGCTCCAATCGCACCTCGAGTCGCTCGGATACCAGGTCATCCTCGAGTCGATCCCCCCCAAGAAGCTCTCCGCCATCGCGGACCTGCCCCAGGTGACCTTCCTGTGGATCCACGGCCACGACGCGTTCTCGATGCCGGCGGCGCACCGGACGCTGCTGGCGGACTACGTCAACGGCGGGGGGACGCTGTTCGCGGACGACGGCAACCCGGGCGTATGGGGGGAGGCGAGCGCCTTCATGACGAGCTTCCTCG
>VGRB01000637.1 GCA_016875475.1 Deltaproteobacteria bacterium | reverse complement strand
CCTCCCCGCGATCCGGGACCCCGCGACCGCGGAGTGCGCGTTCACGGGTTCGCACACGGTGCTGAAGGACGGCGTCCTCGTCGAGGCGTGGCGGGTGTCCTACCTGTCCTGGGAATCCGTCGGCGGACAACTCCAACCGATCCGGATCCGCGGCTACGCCGCGCGGCCGGTCGGCACCTCGGGCGTTCCCGGCATCGTGCAGGCGCACGGGCTCGGGGGGATGTCCGAGGAATCCCACGCGACCGGGCTGGCCGCGCTCACGGGCGCCTTCACGCTCGCCTATACCGGGCCCGGGGGTGGCGACAAGCCGGAGAACGCCAGCGAGGGCATCCCCGCCACCGGCAACGGGGGCAAGCGGCTGTTCGACACGGTCCCGGACCCGCGCGGGAGCTGGTTCTGGGCCCACGCGGTCGCCGGGATGCGGGGCCTGACGTGCCTCGGGACGAGACCGGAGGTCGATACGGAACGCCTCGGGATGACGGGGTTCTCGGCGGGCGGCGTCGTCACGACCATGTCCGCGGGGGTGGACGACCGGATCAAGGCCGCGGTGCCGCTGTCCGGGACCGGCGCATGGGGCGTGGCCGTGCAGTCGCCGGACGCCTGGCAGCACTCGCTGCTGACGGCTGCGGGCCTGGACACGGGCAGCCCGGAATGGACCACCCTGCTCGCCACGATCGGCGCGGACGTGCTGGTGGCGGGGGCGAACGGCGCGGTGCTGATGGTGGACGGGTCCACGGACGAGTTCTTCCCGCTGACAGCGCTCGCGGCCACGTACGACGCGGTCCCGGGGGCCGGCAAGCGCATCTCGATCGCCGCGAACTTCGACCACGGGTGCTACTCGCTGACCGGGGGGGAATCCGCGGGGACGATCGAGGAGCGCGCGGCCCTGCATGCCGCCGGCGGCCAGCGGATGTGGTTCGGGCACCACTTCGGGTCGGACGCGTCGTTCTCCCACCTGCCCGCGCAGCCCGAGGTGGCTGTCACGGCGGTGGGGGGGGTGACCGCGGTGACGGCCGTGGTCGACGCGACCGGCTACGACGTCGAGTCCGTGCGGTTCTGGTGGAGCGCGGACGACTGCTTCACGTTCCTCTACGCGGACCTGGACGAGACGAGCGGCGTGTGGACGAGGCTGGCGCCCGCGACGCTCCCGCCGAACGCGGTCTGGTTCGCGGACGTGACGTACCGGACGAAGGACCTGCTGTTCCCGGGCCGGTTCGCGCTCTCGTCGCGCCCCGCCATCCCCGCCGGGTTCGTGCCGCACATCAGGGAGATCGAGACCTGTATGTAGTTGCGGTCAGCCCGGCCGGTCAGAACGCCGGGTGCTCCAGCGACAGGCAGGCGAGCACGAAGACCTCGAACTCGTCCGCCGGCCAGGCCCGCATCGGCACGCCGATTCCCGGCACCACCTGGAGGCCCGAGGCGCGGTGGTCGATCGCGAAGCGGACGCCGGGGTTGACGATCAGCTCGTGGCCGCGCGACGTCCCGGTGTCGCCGACCTCCGCGGCCGACACGTACGAGACCTCGACGAGCGGATTCAGCCACGGCAGGGGCTGGCCCACGATCGCGAGGCCGGCGTTCGCGTCCACGGCCGTGTCCGTGCGCGCGCCGCCGGGCGACTCCGCGTCCACGACGATCGTGGTGCCGCCGTTCGCGTGCAGCACGAGCCACGGGCCGGCCTCGACGCTGACCGGCAGGTTGAGCTGGACGCCGAAGGCGTGCCCTTGGACGGGTCGCCCGACGGGGTCACGAGCGACACGCGCGGGGCGATCGCGACGTGGCCCTTCCCGCCGGCGCCGACCGCCTGGAATCGCCAGTTGAGGAGCACGTCGCCGAGGCCCGCGTTGTCGAGCCCGGACGGCCCCACGACCGGCAGGGTGACCGAGAACTGGTTGAGGTCGTCCGGCACCGGCCACTCCTCGGTGAACGTCCAGGTCCAGGCGCGGCTGTCGGTCCCGAGCTGGAAGACCTGGATATGCTGGATGACCCCGGGTTCCTGGTTGTATGCCTCCTCCAGCAGGAAGAGGTTGTCGCGAATCCGGGCGGGGGG